>JAEELW010000043.1 GCA_016282915.1 Lachnospiraceae bacterium
ACAATAGACTGTCCGTTTTTGTGGACCTCGGTAAAGATATCCAGCACATCTTTTCCTGATGCGCTGTTTAACTGTCCTGTAGGTTCATCGGCAAACAATATCATCGGATCATTGATGATGGCCCGCACGATGCCGACGCGCTGCGCCTCACCGCCGGAGAGCTGGTTTGGATATTTCTTCCACAATCCTTCCGCAATACCGACTTTCGTCAGCAGTTCTTTTGCCTTTTTAACCAGTTCCGGTGAATGCTTCTGCACTATGAGCGCGCCTGTCAGGACGTTATCCAATACGGTCTGGTTTTCCAGCAGATACACACTCTGGAATACAAAACCGCAGTTTCCGCGACGGAAGACCGCCAGTTCATCGTTGGAATAATCCTGGATCTCCTTCTCCCCGAAACGGATCTTTCCCATACTGGGTTTATCCATTCCGGACAGCGCATATAAAAGGGTCGACTTACCGGATCCGGACGCTCCCATGATCACGGTAAAATCCCCCTCTATGATGTCCAGATCGAGATTCTTGATAACGTGCTGCTGCACGCCGCCGTTGGAAAATGATTTACAGAGTTTTTCTGTTTTTAAGATAGAAGAAGCCATATATGATACATCCTTTCGTTCATGTTCACCATGTTACGATATGTATTATATATGGCTGCGACAGAATGTTCTTTGTCAAACGCTTATCAAATTCTTATCAGATTCTTAACTGCTCAGAGTTCTGATCTGTTTTTTGTATATCGCAGGATTTTAACTTAAGGGGATCATCAGCGTGATCTTAAATCCCCTGCCTTCATTCGAAGGCAGCAGCTCCCCGTCCATTTTTTCCATCAGGGTGCTCGCGATATAAAGTCCCAGGCCGCTGCCTTCTTCCTTACTTTCCGCCCATTTCTTTCCGCGATAGAATTTCCCCAGGATCATTCCAAGTTCCTCTTCCGGCACTCCGGGACCGAAATCCCGTACGCTCATCTCCAGGTATTCTTCCACAAGGCGATAACTCACCTCGATCCCGGTACCTGCGTACTTATACGAATTGGAAATGATATTGCCGATCACCTGATGCATGCGCCGCGGATCGATATGTATCAATACCTCAGGGACATCCTGCGCCTGAACCAGCCCTTTATCGTCATATTTTTTCAGGATCTCCGTGAGGATCTGTGAGCTTTCATCCGTACAGTTCACCTTAAACTCACCCAGTTCTTCCAACGTTGCGGAAAAGAGATCGCTTACCAGCACATCGATCTGATCTGCCTTTTTATAGATATTGGCGATCTTTTCCGTATAATCCTCCATTCCGGGCGTATGCGCGAGTTTTGCCGAGAGCAGTTCACTTGTAAGTTTGATCCCTGTGATCGGCGTCTTCAGATCATGGCTTAAAGAAGCCACCAGTTCTTTTTCACGCTTTTGCAGATCCGCTTCACGGATACGTGCTGTCCGGAGTTCCTCCCGCATGATATCAAAGCTTTCGGAAAACGCTCCGAACATATTACTGCGGTCCATGGAAAGCGGCTCATCCAGTTTTCCCTCCGCTACGCGTCCGGCAAAATCCTTAAGCTCCCTGAACGGACGATAGATCCGCTTTGTTACATACATTCCGAACAGGCCTGCCGCCGTGATCAGCGCAGCTCCAAAGACACACATCCCAAGAAGCATCCGGATACGCAGCTTCGCGAATTGAGCCGAGCCGTCGTCCAGGAGTATCACGCAGCCAAGCAGCCGTCCGTCCACCAAAATATAACGGTACGGATATCCCTTTTTGATCGCTGTTTCAACGGAGATCCGGCCGTTTTCTACCGGCACGGTGCTGAACTGCACTTCTCCCAGCGTATCCGTCACGGCATAATCCACTCCGTATTCCGTCCCGCCTAAGCTTCCGGGGTCGTTCCGCTTTTCTTCCACGATATGCACGATCTCATTCAGTTTCAGCACCAGCGCTTCTCTGTCCGGGTCTTCTTTCCCGGGCATCGTAAATAGGGCAAACAGCAAAACTCCCAATAAATAGACTGCGCCGGATGCTATCAGCACTTTTCTGTATTTTTTCATATGATACGTTCCAGTATATATCCCACGCCCCAGATTGTTTTGATCAGGCGCGGCATTTTAGGATCATCTTCGATCTTTTCACGCAAATGCCGGATATGTACTGCCAGGGTACCTTCCCCGATGAATTCATCATCCCATACATCTCTTAACAGTTCATCCTTACTTACCACTCTGCCCGCATGATCGTAAAGGTACTTAAGCAGCTTATACTCCATAGCCTTTAATCCGATCTCCTCGCTTCCGTTACGAAGCTTATGCTTTGCGGTATCCAGTATGATCGTTTCCGTAAGAGCGATCTGTGTTTCGTTCGCTCCCTTTTGTCCTTCATGATCCGCATTCCCCCCTTGCGCAGCTTCTGCCTTAAGCAGGGCTTCTTTTGCTTTTTCATATCTCTCCAGTATCGCCTTTACCTTTGCAAGCAGGATGCTCAGCGTATACGGCTTTTTGATGTAATCGTCACCGCCGATATTAAGCGCGATCAACACATCATCATCACTGCTGCGTGCACTGATGAAAAGGATCGGCATATCATATTCTTCCCGGATCTTTCTGCACAGATCAAAACCGGAATGCTCACCCAGATTGATATCCAGCAACAGGAGCGAGACCAGATTCTTCTCCAGGAAGGAGACCGCTTCGTCATAGCCCGTCACATATGCACTTTTCACTTCAAACATATTAAAATATTCCGCTGTTGACTGAGCGATCACTTCATCATCATCGACGATCAGCACTTTGTATTGTTCCATAAAGCTCCCTTCATCCATGTAAGAGTCTGTCTAAAAAATGTTTCCCTTCCTCATAACCCGTCCTGATACGCTTTTGTGTCAGCCTTCTGCTCACAAGTATATAGTTTCCGAGCGATCCCGAGGGGTATAAATGGTACAGCTTCATCCCGCTTTCCGGATCATATCTTTCGTCGGACTCCAGTCTCCTGCGTGCCGCCTCCTCTCTGCTGTTGAGATGAAGGATGATCACCGCATCGCAGCCATGCACCGCAAGAGGCCTGTACGGCGTTTTATCGGAAAAGTCCCCATCGATACAGGTCATACCCTTAACTCTTCTGTGCGGATATATATACGGCATGGCGGATGAAGCCAGAAGCACATTCTTCATAGCGTCAAACGAAAGCTCATTAAGAAGTATATATTCCGGACGGCCTGCTTCACGATGTAGCAGATCGATCCTTCCCAATCCGCCTCCGTCCCTGTTCAAGACCGAAACACAGCTGTATACAGGCATCCCGTCCGCAATATCCTTCCAGCGCTCTTTCAGCCTGTCAACAAATGCGGCATATCCGGCCTGTGAGAAAATCCCTCTCCCATCCAGAAAATTTCTCAGCCTGAGCAGATCTGTCTGCTTTAAGCCCTTCCAGATATCCGCCGCCAGTCCCGCTTTTCCGTTTGCAAACAATAAAGCATTGAGTGAACCTACGGAAGATCCGCTCACAGCGGATACCAGCTTTTCGACTCCCGCTTCCCTGAGTGCCTTCCAGAATCCGATCTGATAGGCCCCGCAGCTTCCGCCTCCGCTAAAAACCAATCCAAGTGATCTCATTTTCTCTCCACTTCAAACATTCACAAAAAGGATAACTGTTCGTTTTCGATTTTCACTTTCAGCAAAGGGGCTTTTGCTTTGAGCAGCTCCATATAATCTCCCAGAAACCAATCTTCAATACGGTCCCCCGGAATGATCAAAGGCATCCTGTCATGGATACGGCACATCTCTCCCCGGGAAGCTCCCGTAATGATCACAAAGCGTTCCATTCCCGAGTGTATTCCGTAGATCCCCGCAAAATAGATCAGCGGCAGATCCGGAACGCTGATCTCGGCTTTCTGTTTCTTCGCATCCCATTCATAAAAACCGCTGGCCGGGATCAGACACCGGCGCTTCATCATATCCTCACAGAACATCGGTTTTTGCAGCAGGCTTTCCGACCTTGCATTGATCACCAGTGCGCCGCTGTTTACTGCCGGATAACCCCAGAACAGATCCGACGCCTGCATTCCCCGGCTCCCCATACGCAGGATCAGCGCCTTCCCGGCAGGTCCCACATCACCTGTATAACGCCTTCCCGCCTCCGGGATCACCTGCGTGGGCAGTTCTTCATACATTTTACCTTTTATATAATATCTGCAACACATATAACTTATTTATTTCCTTATTTACTTCCTCATTTTCTCCCGGTAAGGTAATATACCGCCAGAGCCGTTCTGTGGGAAAGATCCTCTTTCGCAAGGATGTTCGTTATATAGTTTTTAACCGTACCTTCGGATATATAAAGCTTCGCCGCGATCTCTTTATTGGACAGCCCCTCGGCCACCGCCCGTACGATATCGAGCTCCCTTTCGGAATAGCCTGCAGGATCAAATCCGCTCCCCGGAACGTTTTCCGCGGCTTTCTCCTCTGCCCTGCCGGCCAGCGTCTTAAGGAGGCTCTCCTCCATCACACCGGTCCCGTTGTATACTGAGCGGATCATCTGTTTTAGGTGCTCCGGCGTGTGGTTTTTTATCAGGTAGCCCTTTGCGCCGTTTCTGAGTGCCTGCTGCACCAGCTCATCGTCATCAAAGGTCGTAAGGATCAGAACCTTTCCGAGATCCTTTTCCACGATATGCTTTGTCGCCTCGATCCCGTCCATTTCAGGCATCTGTATATCCATAAGGATCACATCCGGCCTGTTCTTCTCTGCCAGAGCGAGCAGTTCACGTCCGTTGGCGGCTGTTCCAAGCACTTCAAAGTCATCATCCACATCCAGAATGATCTTCATTCCGTCCCGTACAAAATCGCTGTCATCCGCGATCATCACTTTTATCCTGTCCATCGTCTGCTCCTTCCCTCTTAGCTGCGGATCACTGCAGCCGGATACGGCTGCGCTACAGCGGTAACAGCATATTAACACAAAATCCTGCTTCCGTTTCAAAGTTTATGGTGCCTCCGGCATTTCTTATGCGCTGCCGCATACCCGAGATCCCCATACCGTCTTTTACGTTATCGCAGCCCACGCCGTCGTCCGATACCGTACACCTTATCATCTCATTCATCACCAGGATGCTGATGTCGATCTTTCTGCCTTTTGAATACTTCATGGAATTGGTGACCGCTTCAAAGGTATTGTCAAGGATCACTTCCCAGAGCGCATCCGATATGGCCGAAAGATTTCCCTCCGTATTCAGTTCCGCCTCCACTCCCTTTTTATTGCAATCCGCGCAGAGCTCATAGAGCTGCAGCAGCGCCATCTTTTTCTTCTCCGGCCGCTGTTTTCTGAGGATCGCCCTGATCTCATCCATTCCCCCGCGCAGCTGGTCGATCACCGACTGTATCATGGAGCCGGCTTTTTCGGGATCCTGCTTCATGATCACCTTGGCCGCTTCCAGCTGATATACGGAACCGTTGATGCTGTGCCCCAGTTTATCATGCAGAGTCTGGGACAGGGCTGCTCTCTCCGAAAGGACCTGATTCTCTGCCTCAAGCATATTTTTCTTAAGCTCCGAGCGCACCTCATATTCCCTGTTTTCATACTCTCGCTTCAGTCCCTGCTGGAGTATGGTATCCTCATACATGCGTTTCTCATATCCCGCCACCACATATTCATGCTGGAGATAGAAAATGATCAGCATGGTGATGACAATGAATCCGGTAAGCTTCCCCACCGTCGTATCCGCAAAGAGAAAGAGATACATCAGAAAATACAGCGGCGCCCTCCCTTTAAAGAACGCAATGATCTCAAAACCCAGAAGACAGGCCAGAAGGATAAAACCGCTTCCTCCGAACAGGATCAGAGCTATATTAACGCTCAGCGCAAGCGCAAGAAACAGAAGCTTGCCGAGCCCTTTCGTCAGTTCCTTCAGAGTCATAAAAGATATATATAACGCCACAAGCAGGAGTATCCCTAAGGGTACTCCTGTCTGCCCGACATTTTCCAGCAGTCCGTACATGCTGTATATCAGCATCAGGGCCACACGGACCAGTATGTAATAATTCTCCTTTATGAATTTCCCCATTCACTAACCCTTTTGAGCCGTATCCCGAGGCTTCCCATGCTGACTACTACGCAAAGGTATGCCACTGTTATACATAATACCATACCAAAGGCTGTATTGTCGCCGGTAATTATCATTTCCGAAGCATTCAGGAACCATTTCTGGGGCATGATCGACGCCAGCATCTTTATAAAATCCGAAGTATCATTCAGCGGGAAGTACAGTCCGCTCAGCAATGCGGACAGGCACCATACGGAGAAAGCCGCAACATTTGCACCCATAACGTCCCCGATGATCATTCCGAGCAGCATGCTTATGGAACTGAAGATCAGACCCAGCAGGAAGATCAGCAAAAGGTATTTTATCCGGCTCATCCCAAGATCATGCTGATCCATAAACAGGCTGCAGGCCCCCATTACCCCCGTAGACATCAGCGATATGATCACGGCCGTAAACAGCTTGGATGCAAAGTACTTCACCGCCCCGGTCCCGGTCAGCCCTATCCTTGTGAAAACACCGTTTTTCTGCTCACTGATGGCAGAATGTGCCACAAAGATACCGCTGAATACAAAGCCCAGTGTCATAAACGCAAAGGCATATCCGATCTGGGTTTTATGATTCACCTGCTCCGCGGTAAGCTCCGTGCTTTCCCTGCCGGATATGGAGATCAGCTCTTTCTTTTCATATACGGCATTTACCGCATCCAAAAAGTCTTCTCCCCCGCGTGCACAGCCGTTTATCAGAAATTCTATATCCGCTTCCAGCAGTTCTCCCCTCTCATCGCCGGACAGATCATATATCTTAATATTTTCCGCATAGTCCTCCGCTGATGAAGCGCTTCCGAAGCCCGGGTAGATATAGACAGCTGCCCCCATCCGGTCCTCAAAGCCGTCGCTTTCCATATGTCTGTCAACAAACTCTTCCGTAAATACCTCACCCTGTTCCGTAAGATCCGCCCTGCAGATCATATACATCCCGGAGCCGGCCAGATTCTGAAGCAGCCCTTCGGAAAGTCTGCTTTTCGAGGCATCATATACTTTTACGAGATACTCCCCGTTTCCGCCGTTATAAGCAAGTTTATCATCCGCCCCCGAAAGTTCAAGGATCTTTCCCTCTTCCTTTTGCATATAGGCCGCAGAACTGTCAAATTTGGATTTCAATACCACCGTGGAAAGGATGGGTGTCAGTATCAGGAAAAACCAGAACGCCTTCGTACGGAGCAGCAGTTTCAGGTTCATTTTTATCATGGTTTTCATTCGCCTATCCTCCTTCTGATCTGACCGGCCGTCACTGCGATGCAGGAACATACAAGCATTATCCCCAGGCAGAAAACGGCCGCGCTTCCCACGTATTCACTACGTCCCATACAGGATAATTCGGTAAGTGCCCTGTTGATATGATATATGGGCGAGATCTCCTTAAGTATCCGGGGATGAGCCGAGAACATATAGGTTTCAAAGCTCCCGCCCCAGAATCCCGCTATCCATACCATGGCAAATACGGCGATGATCGTTACTACCGCATTTTGCGTTATGTTATAGAACATAAGCCCTAATGCCGTTGCTGCAGCTGCGGAAAGCACGACGATCAGGGCCGAGAGCAGAAGCTCTCCCCAATGGACACCAAAGCAGATTGCCGTAATTGCCGCTGTGATGAGCGAAGATATCGACACCACCAGAAGCATCGGAACAAATCTGGCAAGAAACAGTTTTGTTTCCGAGAGCCCGGATACTTTCAGTTTTTTTCCGATATGATACTTCTTCTCCGCCGTAAAGATGCCGGCACCGCATACGACCGCACACCAGCCGAAATAAACCACCTCTACGATCCCGTAATAGTCCACGGCATTTATGGGTTCCATATAGGCAGGATGTGCTACCGTGATATCTGCGTCCGATCCTTCCCTTTCCCCTGTGCCCGGGATCATATATCGGGCGATCCTTTTATCCACGCTGCTGATCAGATACTCCAGCGCTTTCGCTTCATATTTACGCTCCCCGTTTTCATATACGGTATATCCTCCATCTTTTTTAAACACGATGAATCCCGCCATTTCTTCATCCCTCACCGTTTTCTCCGGATCCGCCCCCGGATACTCGCTCAGGACAAAATCCCCTTCCTTTGCCGCCTCCTTCACTCCTTCCACAAGCATTGCCGCTTTCACATCCGTCTCTTCAGCCTCAAAACTGTAAGCAGCTTTGATATGATCTCCGGATTCATATTTTTCCATCATATCACCAAAGGCACTGGAAAGAAGTGCGACCAGGATCACGGGAGTAACGATATACAGGAGGATGTTGGTCGCGCTCCGCATCATCAGTTTGAAATTGTTTTTTATAAGATATCGTATCATTTATTGATCCCTCAGCTTCTTTCCGGTCAGTGTGAGAAATACTTCTTCCAGCGTAATGGACGAAGTATCGTCAACGACCATTTTTTTCAGTTCCTCGCTGCTTCCCGTAGCAATGATCTTTCCGTTATCCATGATGGCGATCCTGGTACATATCGCCTCCACCTCTTCCATATAATGGCTGGTATAGATCACCGTGGCACCGTTTCTGTTGGACTCCCGGATCTTGTCCAGGATAAAGTTTCTGGACTGCGGATCGATCCCTACGGTAGGCTCATCAAAGATCAGCAGGTCCGGATGATGCCCTATGGCACAGGCTATGTTCAGGCGCCTCTTCATGCCTCCCGAAAACGTCCTGGCATAATCATTCTTCTTTTCCAGAAGGCCAACATACTCCAGAGATTCGTCTATCCTCTTCTTAAGCTCAGCTCCTTTGATACCGTACAGGGAAATAAAGAGTTCCGCGTTTTCCCAGGCCTTAAGGTTTCCGTGGATCGCCAGCTCCTGGGGGATGTATCCCAGCTTTCCGATCAGTTCCTTACGGTGTCTGGCGAAATCCTTCCCGCGGAATTCGACATCTCCCAGCGTGGGCTTTACGATCCCGCAGATCATGTTCATGGTGGTGCTCTTTCCTGCACCGTTAGGTCCCAGCAGTCCGAAGATCTCTCCTTCCTCGATCGTAAGATTCAGATTATCCACCACGACCCGGTTGTCATATTTTTTTGTCAGATCCTTTGTTTTTAGAACAGCTCCCATATCTTCCTCCCGGATTTTTCTCTTTACAGGAAATACAAAACAATTTCCCATAGCGCAAAATAAGTGTGTCAGCCCTGTTTTTGTCTGACACACTCATTATATTCATGCGCTATCCTGTTTTGTAGTGAAAAAAGAACTGTTTTGGATATGACTTTAGTCATATCCCTCACATTATTGCAGATCCTTTTCCATATATCCGCAGGTGAACGGAAAGGAATCAAGTTTTTCAGCTTTGGTATGTACAAAACCGTAATTCTCGTACCACTCGCGTAAGACAGTGTTTTCTTCCACGATCCCGATATTCATCTTTCTGCAGTCAAGCTCTCTTGCTCTCACAAATGCGTCAAGCAAAAGTTCTTCTCCGATACTCTGATGCCGGTACGCCGGGTCCACACAGAGATTGTTCAGCTCACATTCTCCCTTATCCTGCAGCAACAATGAATAATATCCGACCGGTCTGCCGTCTCTGTAATACCCGTACATAGGACGATGCTCTTCGTTCATCTGCCACCAGAGTCTGCCTGCCTCCGTGGCAAACGTGGTAAACCTCGGTGCGTTTTCCTCTGTAAAGCCGAACTGATCCGCCACGGTTTTAAAGCTTCGCCTTATGAGTTCAACGCATTCCTGTATATCATTTTCGCTGATCTTCCGGATCGGCCAGGGCAGCTCCCTCACCGTGATCTTCACATCATCCTTCTGTTCCGTTACCGCGATCTGGAATTCATCTTCGTATACGGCTTTCCCGGGAGGCTCCTTGCATTCCGATAAAAACAGCTTTATTCCGTATTTCTCTGCCATTCTCCGGTAAAAGGACATCTCGTGAAAGATCCGCTTTCCTTCCTTCGTATCCTTGAACCAGGTAATGGCGCCCTCCGGATTTCCCTGTGCGTAAAACGGCGGTACCGGCAGGATCCTTTCAAAGTATTCCCTGTTCTTCCAATAATCCTTTTCTTCTTTTTCGGACAAGAGCTTTTCATCCACCAGCTTGCCTACTGCCGTAAACAGGCCTCTGGGCTGTTTTGTGATCCAGGCCATATCTGCTGTATGTACTCTGTAATACCGCATATCTGCCCCCTTTATTCTCCCGCAGGAATATCCCGGTTCAGGCTCTTGTTACGATAGTTCAGATTCGTTCGCAGCGAATACCCCTGTTCTTCCCAGAATGCATTTGCGGGATCATTGTCTTTAAACACCAGTCCGAAGACTTTCTGTATGCCTTCTTTTTTCAACGCTTCTTCCGCAACGGAAACCAGCTTTGCTGCGATCCCCCTGCGGCGGTGATCCGGATGAACACACATATGGTGAACGATCGCCCTGCGTCCGTCATGTCCGGTCAGGATCACTCCTATGATCTGTCCATCCGCTGCCGCAGCAAAACAGGTGTTGGGATTCCGCTTCAGATATCTTTCGATCCCTTCCCTGGAATCGTCCACCGGATTCAGCGCACGGCGGCTTTGCTCCGTACTGTTCCACAGTTCATAGACGGCATCATAATCTTCTATCGTCAGCTGCCTGATACTATACTCCATCCTTTTCTCCTCCCACATGTTTTTCGTAAAACACGAGTGTCAGGCGTTCATTCACCACCTCTTCCTGACCGGTACGGACAAAGCCGCATTTTTCATACAGATGACAGTTACGCGGCTCCTGCTTGATCGTATCGAGTTTCCAGGTTTTTATCTCGGGATGCATTGAAAATACCTTCTGCAATGCGGCGTAGCCGTATCCCCTGTTCTGATAGCGCGGCAGTATAAAGATCGGACTGATAAACGAGACCTCATGCTCGTTCGGATCATTGTGTCCGATATTGATCACACCTACCCTGGCGCCGGACACGCAGATAAAGTAATACTTCCTGTTTGCAACCATTGCCCGGTTTCGGATCCTCTCGATCGACTCAAGTGCCGGCGATCCTTCATCCCGGTAGATCTCGTACAAGGGCATAAAACTCTCTATCTGCATCGCACGCAGCTGTTCCAGTTCATCCTCCCTGACCTCTTCAAGGTAGATCTGCTGCAGCTTACGGTCTGCTCTTATATCCGGCAATGCAAAGTGGTCCTTGATCATCTTCGCCGCTTCGGCAGGCTCCAGATAAGTGTTATCAATCTTTACATAATTCGGGAAAGAGATCTCTCCTTCTCGGCTTTCAAGACGGTATTTGGTCTCCTCGCGTATCATGCGGTCATCGGATATCACGGTATCACGCTTTGAAGCCTTATGAAGAAGTCGGTTTTCGCTCTTGTTCCTTTCCCGCCGGACTTTCTGATCAGCCACCAATTCCACATAGTATACCGTACCTCCGGTAGCCTCAAAACGTTCCGCAACTCTTTTTATATATTCCCATTCCGACGGCAGGTCAAACGCCATCATGTAGGTAAAGATCATTCCCTGAAAATCCGTCTTTAAAAACGCTTCAAAACAGTCTTCTCGAAGCTTCTCGACAAGTCCATGATCAAATCTCCCGAAAAGCTCCAATACAGGCTCGATCGCGATATGGTTATGGAACAGACGAAAATCCGTGATCTTCATCAGTTCCTGACCGACTGTCATTTTCCCTACAGCCCCACTGCCCATGATTATGATCAGATCCATAACACCTCTCCTTTCTTTCGGCTGAATACTGTTCCGTCTTCAGATCTTCCGCTCCGGGCCCGGTGTAAAAAAACGCTTACCCGGAATCGGATAAGCGTCTGGTCAACGAAATCTGCTACTGTTCTGCGCTTCTTCCTCATCCTCTTTCATGTACAAAAACATGGCCATAACGCTCGGTCACAGTCATGATCATGCCGATATAATAATATCTGGATGAAGAATAGATCACCGCAAAACTCCTTTCCAAAAAATATGTTTACACTCTACTACGAAAAAAAAGATCTGTCAATCACCTAAATTATCATATGGATCTCGAAGTCTCCGTCCTCATTGATCCTTGCACTTATTTCTCCATGATATTTCTTTACGATGCGCATCACGACATAAAGACCCAATCCGCTTCCCGGCATATCTCCGGAAGCGTTTCGGTGAAAGGGTTTAAAAACATCTTCAATATCTATGGGCTCAGATGATCTGCTGTCGTTGGAAAAAGAAAGAGCAAAGTGCTTATCTTCCGCACTTTCCAGCCGTATATGTATCCTGCCGAGCGCATACTTGCGCGCATTTGAATACAGATTCTCCAGAAGACGCCGCATATCCACTTCTCTTGCCAGAATGTCGCAGCTGTCTTCCGTTATATCCGCGGAAAACTTAAGCCCCGCGCTCTCGATCCACTCATACTGCGAAAGCGATACCTCTTCCACCAGACGCTTCATTGAAAGCTTCTCCATTTCTTCATCATTACCGCTTTCTACTAGGGAAAGAGCAAAGAACTCATCGGACAGTTCCCTCAGATAACACAGCTTTGACTGCGATTTTTCAAGATATATGCTGCTGCTCTCCGAGAGTCCCTCATCGCGCCCGATCATCTGCAGATAACCAAGCGCAGCCGTAAGCGGCGTACGGAAATCATGCGAGATACCGGCGACCATGGTTTTAACAGCCTGACGCTCATCATCCGCCTCCGAAAGAAGCCTTTTTTCCTCCTCCACATATTGCTGCAGCTCTTTTGCAAGCGCTATGATCTCTTCGTCAAAGCTTTCAACCCGGATCAGCCGTTCCTGTCTTTCCTCGCGGATCTCTTTGAGCTGCCCTGCAAAAAGACGAAGCTGCCGCCTCCGCTGTCTCAGCTTAAGGGCAAGGACAGCGGAAACGGCAAGCAGCGCAATTATTACAATGTATAAGATGATATCCTTCATACTTTAATACTTTTTCTTTTTCATTCCCCTGTATATGATAGCATACCAGAGCAAGACTTCCAGAACAAATCCCAGCAGTATGTGAAGGATAAGCCTGGTACTCAACGCTTCGGAAAACAGCATCTGCATTTTGTTCATCAGTGAGAGATGCATGATATGGAAAGCCACCTGGTCAAGGCCCAGGACGGTTCCCGTCAGCCAGAAGAGAAGAGGCAGTCCTGCCATATCGAACAGAATAAAGCGGAAATAACAGGCTACCGCTCCCACGCCCGGTTTTCGTACACACAGCGCGATCAATACGCTGCAGAACGCGATATGCATGAAGATCACGATATACAGTATAAAACGTATCAGGATATGATCCAGCGCACCGACTCCGTTACGAAAACATGTTATGATATAAAAAGTACTCAGCGCAAGCGTACACAGCAGCGAAAACAGCATTCCCTCCGTCAGCAGCTTACTGCATACGATCTTAAAACAGTCATTACCTGTCATGATCTCATGATATCCCAGCTTCCCCTTATTATACAGCTTCCCCGTAACAAGGGCGTAGGCCGGCGGAAGGACCATGATAAGTATAAAAAATACCGGCGAGCTGTTCATGAGCTGGGTCGAAAGATCCGCATCTAAATGGTCTAATGCATTTAAAAACGGATGTATGGTAAAAAACAGTGTCCCGACCACGATCCAGAATAATATCCCCCTGCTTTTCGTCAAACGATACCATTCGGCCTTTATCAGTCTGTTCATCTTATTCCCCCACCTTTCCGATATAATAATCTTCCAGAGATTCGCCTTCCGGATTCAGACGCAGTATCACGAGACCGCTTTCCGTAACGGTCCGCGAGATCAGCTCCCTTTCCTCCAGACGTTCATATATGAAGATCTCGTCATCGTGGGTCACCTTGTAATTCCTGATGTTCAGCTTTTCCTCCAGGACAGCCGTCGTGCGGCCTGCATCATTTGTTGCCAGCGCCAGATAAGATCTGGTCTTTGCCAGCAGTTCCTCATGCGAGAGTTCTTCGATCAGCTTTCCTTCCCTCATTATGGCATAATCCGTACAAAGCTCGGACAGTTCCTTTAAAATATGGCTGGAGATCATTACCGTGACTTTTTTCTCACGCACCAGTGTTTTTATGATATTCCGGATATCAATGATCCCTTCCGGATCCAGTCCGTTGATCGGCTCATCCAGTATCATGAGCTCCGGCGCCGGCAGCATAGCCATTGCAAGTCCCAGCCGCTGACGCATCCCCAGGGAAAACTCGCCCGCCCTTTTCTTTCCGGTATCCGCCAGTCCGACCAGCTCAAGCATTTCATCACATCTTTTCTCATCCGGAATACCACGCAGGTAACGTATATATTCCAGATTCTGCTTTGCGCTCATATCATAGTCCATATAGGGTTCTTCGATCATAAAGCTGATACGCCCGCGTTTTTTTTCCGGATCCGCGGAACCGAAAAACCATATCTTGCCGGAATCTTCTTTCGTAAGCCCGGCCATCATCCTCATGATCGTTGTCTTTCCCGCCCCGTTGGGCCCGATCAGGCCGTAAATGTGCCCCTTTTCCATTTTAAGTGAAAAGCTGTCCACAACTATCTTTTTCCCGTAACTCTTGGACAGCTGCTCAATCTCCACTACGTTTTCCATGATTGTTTCCTCCTTATGAGCAGGAGTATATAAGAAAAAAGTTCAGAAAATGTTAAGACCGTTCTTAATCATTGTTAATTTGCCAGACGGTATCCCATGCCCCATACGGTCTCGATATATTCCTCCGTATCCAGCGCGGACAGCTTGCCGCGCAGATTGCTCATATGTACCTTTACCGCATTATCGTCATAATTTCCACTGTCCTCATCCCACAATGAGTCAAAGATATTCGCACGTGAAAAGATCTTATCCGGATGGGACAGTAAGAGTTTTAAGATCGCATATTCCTTAACGGTAAGCGTCAGTTCTTTTCCCTTTACAAAAGCCCTTGCCTCTTTTGTATGGAGACTCAGATTCTTATGCGTCAGGATGTCCGTATTTTTCTCCGAACGGCCGCTCCTGCGCAAAAGCGCCTCGATACGCACCAGTACCTCCCCCAGATCAAAGGGCTTTGTAATATAATCATCCGCACCGATGCGGATCACGTCGATCTTTGTCTGTACCATATCTTTCGCGGAAATGACGATCACCGGCACCTCGGAATGCTCACGGACTTCCTTAAGCAGCTGATCCCCGCTTTTATATGGCAGCATGATATCCAGAAGGATCAGGTCATATGACGAAGAAAGCGCCTGTCTCGCCCCTTCCATGCCATCTGCGGCTTCATCGACCGCATACCCGCTCTCCTCCAGGAACGTACGCAGCAGACCGCGTATCTCATTATCATCTTCTATCAGTAATAGCCTTTTCATCACAGCCATGCTCCCGTCTAAACATAACGCCATATGGTAATGCCGGTCTTTCCCTTTTTCGTCGTGTGTTCTTCCCCGCGGTACTCGAGCTTTCCATAGCCTCTTACGGAAACCCTGCTGTTCTCCTTCAGCACCGTCTCTGGGTTTTTGCACAGTTTACCGTTTACCGTTATCTTTTCGCTATCAAAGAGTTTCTTTGCTTCCCCGCGCGAGAGATGATAAAGCTTTGCAATAATTGCATCCAGACGCGGTGATGCTACCGTTACGTTTTCTTCACGAAGCTTCGGCAGGCAGTCCGCAGGCACTTCTTCGCTTATACTGCACTTCACTGCCGTATGTCTGACCCGTTCCAGTCCGCTGCATATATAATCCGCCATTTCCTCCAGCGCAAAAAAATACGCCGAGTGTTCTGTCACGATGATATCACCGATCACATCCCTCTCGATCCCCAGATTCAGTATCGCTCCCAGAAAATCCCTGTGCGTCAGCCTGTCGGCAAACTTCTCCTGCTTCGGCCGGACATACAGAACGCGGAGCGGAAACGGCTCCTCGTAGGCGATCTCCTCCGGATCTCCGAAGCGTACCAGGACGCGTTCGCTGTTTTCCGTTCCGCCCCACATCGCGATCTCCCGCTCCTGTGCCACGTCATAAGCCAGACCTGCGGTTTCCGGCGAATGGAAAGTCGAGTAGGTATACACGGCGCTCTGCCTTGCACGCTCCGCCAGTTCCTGAAAACGTTTTATGTTTTTCTGATCGTGTTCGTTCATTGCTTATTGAGCGCTGATTCTTTTCCGAGCTCTTCAGCCAGCTCATATAAAGACCACCCAAGGTTTGTCGGCGTTATGACTGCCTTTCTCTGTATTTTCTCAACTCCGCTCCTGTTATACGCATCAAGAAAAAGGTCCAGTCCCTTATCATCCATCCCGAAAAAGATCAGGAGCTCCGGAAGACCGTAAAGCAGCGGCGCTTTTGCCGGCGTTCTCGCGCTCCCCATTTTCACACCGCATATGTCGGCTAGCGTACGGTTTATATCGCTTTCCCGGAGCATGCGGATCTCGATCTTCTGCTCCCTGCAAAGCTTCTCTATAACGCTTATCTTTTCATTATCGGATGAATGCAGATATATCCTTTTCACTCTGTGATCCTCCTTATACATGAAGACACGGGGACGGTCCTTCTGTCCTCATTGCAAGACATTTTTCTTTCAGATATTCATAGCGCAGCCGCTTTTCTTCCTTTGCGAAAAGTACCTCTCCTGTCTGAACGGGCGCTTTCATCTCGTTTTCTCCCCCGGGATCATGATCACTGCGGCCTGGCTTCCGCGTTCTCCACCGTTATACCTGTGGGACCAGTACTTCTGCGGCATACACATGGTACACTCGTCAATGATCTCGATATTCTCCTCTTTCACTCCGCTGCGTAACAGGCATCTCTTTACAACGTTCTTAAGATCCAGCATATATTTTCCGTTTTCTTTTACACTGTACAGATCCGATGCGTCTTCATTCAATAAGTCCTTTATCGCTTCGATGACCTCTCCGCCCACTTCAAAACAGCACTTGCCGATCGCCGGTCCGATACAGGCTTTAATGTATTCCTTTTCGGCTCCGAGCCTCTGCATCTTATCAACAGCCTGTCGTTCGATATCCTGTACCGTCCCGCGCCATCCCGAATGCACGGACGCGATCACTCTGTTTTTTTCGTCCGCCAGCAGCAGCGGTATGCAATCCGCCGTAAATACGACCAGCGGAACACCGGGAGTATTCGTTACATATCCGTCTGCCTCAAACAGTTCTTTATATCCGTAGGGCTCCTTTGCGGCCTTTTCGTCCACGATCATGACATTGTTTCCATGAACCTGCCTGCCGCAGACAAAGCTTTCACTTTCGATCCCGCAGGCACGGAAGAACCTTTTATAGTTTTCCTTTACGCATTCTGCGTCGTCCCCCCGGTTCATGCCGAGATTCAGCGAGGTAAATATCCCCGAACTCACGCCGCCGTATCTGGTGGAAAAACCATGAGGAAAGGAGATCTGTTTTGATGCGACTCTCTTACTGCCTCCTCTGTTAAGGACCCAGGCAAAGGCTTTTGCACTTCTTATCGCCGGGTCTTTGAAATGATTACCCGGATTCCATTCCAGTATACGATCCGTTCCTTTCGAACCCAGATCGTCATACAGCTCACGGATGCGATCGCCAACCGTCGCCATGACAGGATTCCTTGCCTTTTCTTCCTTATCGCCGAGACTTAAATAGATCCTGTCACAGCCGGGCATCCGGTCTCCGATATAGTCCGCAAAGCCCGGAAACCACACGGACGGTGATGCCGCCGCGACCGCATCGAAAACAACCGTTTGCCATGCTGCCCAAAGCGCAAACAGACCGGCAAGCGAATAACCGCCGATCACGTAGGATCTGCTCCTGTCATCACAAAGCCCGAGTATCTCCCTGAGAGTCTCTTCTGCACCGCTTCCGAAATCCTCATTACCGAATACCGCCGGAGCTTTCCAGGGAGAAAGATCCCGGTTCCAGTCTTCGATCCTGAGCGCCCAAAGGCAGAAGTCCGTGTCCGTTAAGTTTCGGATCTCTTCAAGCTCGATTTTTATACCGGACAGATCATGCTCATCAACCGGCTGGATCAGAACCGTTTCCGCCGATGGATTCCCGTATTCCTCGATCTTCACTGCTGTTCCTCTCTCACATCGCACAATAACACATCGATCCCTATATCATATTCATCAATGATATTTCCAAACATTTCTGCCCGTTTAGGCTCTATCATTCCGCTTTCGATCTTTTCCGCACCTGCTATCAGTTCGGGGATCACATCCATCCCCAGCGGATACGCTCCGTGACTCGGATAGATCTCCTTTATATCCTCATTCCGCTCAAGCAGACGCTTAAGGCTTAATACATATGCGGACAGGTCTCGCATGGGCCCGAACATGAAGATCCTTCCGTCCTTCTGGATCGGATCTCCGCTGAAGAACATTCCGCTTTTCAGATCGAGCAGCGCGGTGCTGCCGGGCGTATGTCCCGGCAGAGCGATCGCTTTAAGCGCCCGGTTACCAAGATCGATGATATCGCCGTCAAATACGGCTTCCATTTTCTGTGAAGGGTGCTGTTCCCTGTAATTTACAAACTCCGCCGGATTCATCATGACGCTCTCAAACTCATGATTGCTTCCGGTATGATCCCGGTCGGCATGCGTATTAAAAAGTCTGAGAGCTTTATCGGTGACCTCGCGGGCAAGTTCCTTTGCATTGTTTACCTGCATGCCGCTGTCGATCATCAATGCTTCCTTTTCACCGATAAGCAGGAAAAAGCGCACATGACCTTCATCACATACATAAGTTGTCGGGTCCAGTTTTTCAAATCTCATTTATACTACCCCCTTCACAGGTTAACATCCACGGGCACGATCAAGGTCACTTCCGTGGTATCTTCCGCTGCATGACTCTTCATAAAGATATCGCCGCCCAGCTTTTCCGCGATCTTTCTTGCCACATAAAGTCCTATGCCCTGCCCTTCCTTTCCGGAAGCATTGGATCCGCGCCAGAAGCTCTTAAATACATATGCCGTCTCCTCTTCCGACAGAACATTTCCCCTGTTCTTTACGCTGATTATCACATCCTCATCCTGTCTTCCCATATGCAGGCTGATCCCCAGACCGGAACCGTATTTCACGGCGTTATCCAGAAGCTGGGATATCACTTTGTATAAACCGTCCTTATCACTGCAAAGCAGCGGATCATTCTCGCATACGGTCTCAAAAGGGATATGCAGGAGTTCCATACGGCCGCAATACTCTTTCTTTACGATATCCATCAGCTCTCTGAGATAGAAATTCGCTATGACAGGCGTATGCCCGCTGTCCGTATCCGCACTGCTTTCCATGATCTCACGGACCAGCAGCTCCACCTTATCAACATTTGTCTTTATCTTAAGAGCTGTTGCCGCATCCTTCTCATCCGGCTTTTTATCATCATGGTATATTCCCTTCTCGATCGCTTCCGCATACAGCCTTATATTCGAAAGCGGGGTTTTGATCCCGTGAGCAATGGAGATGATCATCGTCTGTTTTTCCTTCTCCATCACATTGATATTTTTATCTTTCAGGCTCATCTCATCCTTCAGCATGTTCATGCCCCAG
>JAEELW010000044.1 GCA_016282915.1 Lachnospiraceae bacterium
CATCCATAGTCTTTTGATAAAGTGTCATTCCTTAAAAGCGGAAATACAGGAAGGGACTGTAGGAGTCCCCCACCATGGCCGCTACCGCCAGCAGAAAGAGTGCCGTCATCGCAACGGAAGCGCAGATCGCGATAAGCTTCCTCCGGTAGGGCTGTACCGTTTCCAGCCGCTTCGTAAGCGCCGGGTATAGCGGAAAGGCCAGCAGCAGCGCCGCAAGCAGAAACGGAAGATAATTCCCCGCATACCAGAGCAGTTCGCTGCCCGCAAATGCATTCCCGTCCAGGCACAGGAGTTTCGGGAAATAGGCTGCCAGTTCATGCAGGTCATCAAAGGTAAAGATCCCGAAGCCCACCACGACGATCACAATGGCATACAGATGCTTAAGGACCGCCGGGAGCTTTTCCAGCTTCTTTCCCCAGACATATTTTTCCAGCACGAGAAAGATCCCGTGATAAAGCCCCCAGATCACAAAATTCCAGGAAGCGCCATGCCACAGCCCCGTCAGGAACCATACCGCAAAAAGATTCCGCAGATGCTTCGGCACGCTCACGCGGTTTCCACCCAGGGGGATATAAACATAATCGCGGAACCAGCTGGAAAGGGAGATATGCCATCTCCTCCAGAAATCCGTCACCGAGGTGGCATTGAGGGGATAGATGAAGTTTTCGGGGAAATGGAAGCCCAGCATGCGTCCGAGGCCGATGGCCATATCGCTGTAGGCCGAGAAATCATAATAAAGCTGCAGCGTGAAGCATAAAAGTCCCAGCCAGGCCGTAAGCGCCGAGATCCCCGGCGCGTGGCGGAGCAGTTCCCAGAGCTCCCCCAGCTGGTCTGCGATGAGTATCTTGCGCATCAGTCCCAGCAGAAAGCGCCTGGCTCCGAGGACAAAAGCGCTCTCCGAGATCTTCCGTTCATGCAGTTCCTTCTGCACCGTGGAAAAACGGACGATGGGTCCGGCGATGAGCTGCGGGAACATGGATACATAGGTCAGATAGGAGAAATAATTCTTCTCCGGCTGTATGTTCTCCCTGTAGACATCGATGGAATAACTGACGGTCTGGAAGGTATAGAAGCTGATGCCGATGGGCAGCGCGATCCCGGGAAGCTTCGCATCCCAGGGCGTAAGCGAATTCCAGATCCCCACGGCAAAATCCGCATACTTGAAAAAGGCCAGAAGGCCGAGATTGACCAGCAGCGCCGTACCGAGACAGAATTTCCGCGCCGTCGGATGGGCGTGCAAAAGCCCCAGAAAGATCCCGTCCAGATAGTCCACCATGGACGAGATGAGCATCAGAAGGATATACTTCGGCTCTCCCCAGGCATAAAAGAGGAGGCTGAAGACCAGAAGCACCGTGTTTTTTATCCTGCCGGGTGAAAGATAATACAGCAGCAGAAAGACCGGCAGGAAAAAGAATACAAAAGGGATACTGGAAAAGACCATGATCAGTTCAATGCATCAAGCAGTATCTCTTCCATTCCGTCCGCATACTCCGAGATAAAGAGATATACGGTATTTCCCTTTGTCTTTACCGAAGCGGAGGTGATCACATCCGCCTGATCGGGATAATAATCCAGCGAATCCTGCGAGGAGAGCTGCCCCAGGACATTATTAAACTTTGTCTCGACATCGGCCACATCGGCGGCATCCTTCAGCATCACGATGAATACCCGGTCTGCCCGTGTCTCTGCCGCTTCCATACAGACATAGCTCTCGATCTTTGCCGCATCAAGACCGTAAGCATTCAGTATACCGTTATCATCCTGCGGATACATCTCCGGAAGGCTGTATTCGGCACAGATCTCATCATAGATCTCCTGCGCCGTTGCCGCCTCTTCCTCCACTGCATCAGCTTCCGTCGGCGCCGCATCATCCGCAGGCTGCTGTACCTGCTGTGTGGGTGTTGCCGTCGCCTTAGCTCCTTCCGTCTGCGGCTTCTCAGAACCGCAGGCTGCCAGCAGGCAGACTGCCGCTGCAGCGATCCATCCGCTTACTTTTCTCATCTTCACTTTCTTTCTCCTCCATAACATCCACGGCTATCGCTCAGCGTATCCCGAGCCGTTCCGCGGCGTAAGCTTTCATCATCAGATACCAGACATCATATGCTTCACTTGTTTCATGCAGGAACGAATCACTGCAGTATTGCGGCGCCAGATTGCCGTTTCCGTCGGAAAGGGTATTTGCCATATCGATAAAACCCCAGCCGCGTTCGGCCGCCACTTTCGCTACCCCTTCATTGAACTCGGCGAGGTTTGCATTGTTGATCCCGCCCTTGCCGGCTCCCGCCAGGGTATAGGTCGCACTGATGATCGTCACGTCAATGCCCGGCGCTGCCTCCTGTATCCTCTCGATCAGAAGCGGGTACAGATTTATCGCATCCTGTACGCCCCAGGATACATCGTTGATCCCGAAAAAGAGAAAGACGCGCTTCGCGCCCATCATCGGAATGGATTCCCAGAGCGGATACTGCTGCCCCTGATACAGCGGATGGATACTCTTTTCTCCTACCTCCACAAAGGCATTATGAAGGGAATAGGAGCCGGATGCGAGAAACTCCAGTTTTTTGCACAGCGGGTCCCCGCTGCGGGCGCAGTAATTCCGAAAACCCAGCAGGACCGAATCGCCGGTAAAAACCGTATTCTCATAAAAATCCTGTATCTTCTGCTCTTCTTCCGCACTGTACTGGATCGCCCTGAGCTCATCCACAGCTATGGAAGTCGTTCCCTGCGCAGGTGCAGCCGGTTCCGGTTCCGGCACGGGTGTGGGCGTTACGACCACGACCGGCGTGGGTGTCGGTGACGGCCAGGGCCCCACCTTTTCCCCGTCTCCGCGTACGAACGCGTATGTCCCTTCCTGTATGTCCAGTACCACGGGCTGCCCCGCTTTATCCCCTGTATCTTTACCGCAGCCTCCCAGGAGCGCGGTCAGAAGAAGTAATAATCCTAAGCCAGTTTTTCGTACCATTTCTTCAGCACCTGTTCCGCACGCTTCAGGTGAATGTTGAAGCCGTTGTCCTTTTCCGCTTCCTCTCTGCTGGTATAGATCAGACTGCTCCAGTCCCACCAGAAACAGCCGGCAAACCAGTCCCGGTTTGAGAAAACATCCAGACAGGAGTCGTAGAAGTTTGCCTGCTCCTCTTCATCATGCGGCAGATCTTTATGCTCAAAATCCCAGGGCATCTCGGAACAGCCCGCCGCACTCCTGCAGCCGATCTCCATAAAGATCACCGGCCTGTCAAAATGCTCGTATACCTCCCGCATCTGCCGTAAGACATCACTCCATTTCTCCGCCATGTCCTCAAAGGAAACATGTCCTTCGCTTCCCACGGGGAAATAGGCACTGGTCCCTATATAATCCAATGCTTTGAACCACTTCACCTCCAGCTCATGGCCGTGATTGGTATTATAGGTAAGCTTTCCATGATAAAAAATCCGGATTTCTTCGATCAGCTTCCGCCAATGCCACTCCTTCTGCTCGGTGCCGCACAGCTCGCAGCCCACGCAGAACATCTCACAGCCCAGCTCCTCCGCCAGGCGCGCGTAATACGTCATAAAGGCCCCATAGGCCTCAAACCATTCATCCCAGTACAGATCCCGTCCCCACTGGTCGACATCGGGAAAAGTGATCCTTGCTCTCCAGATCCCGTCACGTGAATTGAGGATCGGCTTTAAGCATACCTTCACACCGTGCTCATGCGCATTCTTCACCACGGCTATGATATCGCGGTCGCTGACAGTCTCACCATAACGGAAGGCTATCCTGCGGGAAAAGATATCCTCCTGCTCCACCGTAAAGCAGAGACAGATCCAGTTCACACCGGTCTCAAAGAGCCGCTGCTGCGACAGGATCCCTCCGACGGAACGGTAATCCCCTTCCCTGCCATCATAACCGTATGTAAAACCGCGTATTTCCATAAAACACGTCTCCTGTGGGTGGACCGCATCCCGGGATCCGGCAATTTCGCAGTATCCTCCCCCCGCAAAATCCCGGATTGTTATTATAACAGACAAACGAGTTTTTGCATAGGGAGATTTTCTGAAAAAAGAGTGAACACGTTACGTTCAGCGGCCGGCAGGCCACTGAACAGGAACGTGAACATCAGTATACTTCACTCATGGAAACACTGACGCTTCCGGCATAGCCGATCATCTCCTTAAACCACGGCGTGGCCAGCTCCGAAAGCCACTTTCCGGCTGCGAATACGGCTGCAAGATAAAGGATCAGTATGAGATATGCCACGGCATCACGGCGTGTATAACGCAGCGGACGGTACTGGGTCCTCCCCTTTCCGCCGTGGTAGCAGCGTGCCTCCATGGCCATAGCCAGATCGTTGGCCCTGCGGAAGGCCGAAACAAACAGCGGCACCAGCACAGGAACAAAGCTGCGTATCTTTTTGAAAAGATTACCGCTCTCAAAATCGGCTCCCCTGGCCAGCTGTGCCTTCATGATCCGGTCCGTTTCCTCCATAAGTATGGGGATAAAACGCAGCGCGATGCTCATCATCATCGCGATCTCGTGCACCGGCACACCGATCAGCTTCAAAGGCCGCATCAGATGCTCCATGCCCGCCGTAAGCCTGGTAGGCGTGGTCGTGAGCGTCATCAGGTTGGAACCCAGGATGAGCAGTATCAGCCGCCCTCCCATGGAGACCGCCTGTTTTACGCCCTCCTCCGTCACCGTGATCTTCCATATGCTGAAAAGCGGCGTTCCTTTGACAAAAAGCATGTTGATGATCACCGTAAAGAGTAATAGGAACAGGATGGGCTTCAGGCCTTTAAGGATAAAACGGAAGGGCACATGCGAAAGCAGTATGAGTGTGATCAGGAAAAAGGCAGCCAGTGCGAATACATAGGGATTGTTAAAGATGAAAAGCGCGATAAGATAAGCCAGTGTTCCCACCAGCTTTGTTCTCGGATCCAGTCGATGGATGACAGAATCCGCCGCATAATACTGTCCCAGCGTGATATCGCGTATCAAGCCTTTTCCCCCGTCATGCAGCGCAGTATCGTATCTCTCGCATCCTTCAGCGTGATCAGCGAAGGGTCCACGTCGAAGCCGGCCGCTTTAAGATCACGCAGTATATAAGTCATCTCCGGTGCTGCCAGACCCATTTCCTCCAGTTCCTCCACGTGTGAGAATACCTTTGCGGGGCTGTCGTCAAAAACGAGCTTTCCGCGGTCCATGACCATGAGACGGTCCGCCATTTCGGCAACGTCCTCCATGGAATGGGATACCATAAGTATCGTGATCCCTTCCTTTTCCTTCAGTTCCCTTATCATGGAAAGAAGATCCATACGGCCTGCCGGATCCAGTCCGGCAGCAGGCTCATCAAGGATCAGGATCTCCGGTTTCATGGCCAGTACCGAAGCAATGGCAACCCGCCGTTTCTGTCCGCCGGACAGGTCGAAGGGCGGCTGGTCAAAGACTTCATCTTCCAGGCCCACACGCTTGATCGCAGCGTAGGCCGCCAGCTCCGTCGCTTTCCTGTCCATACCGATATTCTTCGGGCCGTAACATACCTCGGCAAAGACCGTTTCTTCAAAAAGCTGGTGCTCGGGATACTGGAACACCAGTCCCACCTTTCCGCGCAGCGCCTTGCGGTCGTAGTCTTTTTCAAAGATATCCGCGCCTTCAAAAAAGACCGTGCCGGAATCCGGCTTAAGCAGCGCATTCAGCTGCTGTACCAGCGTTGACTTGCCCGAACCCGTATGTCCGATCAGGCCGACGAATTCGCCTTTACGGAGTACAAAACTCACATCGTCCAGGGCTTTTCGCTCCCGGCCGCTGCCTTTGCCGTATGAATATGTCAGATGATCTGCGATCAGTTTATATTCTTCCATCAGAACGTCCGCATTTGATCAGGGCTTTCACCAGTTCCTTCCGATCCAGAATGCCGTCCGGCAGATCGAGCCCCGCTTTTTTCAGCTCCCAGGCCAGTTCCGTCGCCTGAGGCACCGCCAGCCGCATCTCCTTCAGTTCCTCCACCCGGGAAAATACCTCCCGGGGACTTCCGCTCATCTTCAGCTTCCCGCCATCCATCACAAATACCGTATCCGCATGGATCACTTCCTCCATATAATGCGTGATCAGGATGATCGTAATGCCCTCCGTCTCGTTCAGGGCCCTGGCTGCGCGTATCACCTCGTATCTCCCTTTCGGATCCAGCATGGCCGTCGGCTCGTCGAGGATGATGCATTTCGGATGCATCGCGATAACGCCGGCAATAGATACACGCTGCTTCTGTCCTCCGGAAAGACGGTTCGGTGAAGCATCGCGGTAATTCCACATTCCCAGGATCTTCAGGCTTTCCTCCACACGTTCTTCGATCTCTTTCGTCGGTACTCCCATATTCTCGGGTCCGAAAGCCACATCTTCATCCACCACCTGCCCGATGATCTGGTTATCGGGGTTCTGAAAGACCATGCCGGCAGTCCTGCGGATATCCAGGAGCCTTTCCGCATCCTGCGTATCCATCCCGTCTACCGTGACCGTGCCCTCCGCAGGCATAAGGATCGCGTTGATATGCTTTGCCAGGGTGGATTTGCCCGAGCCGTTATGTCCGAGGATCGCGATGAACTGGCCGGGCCGGACCTTGAGCGAGACATCATCCACCGCAGTCGTAATACCCTCTACATTGTTCTCCTCATCGCGGCGTATATACTCGTAACGCAGTCCGCTGATATCCAGGAAAACGCCGGCCCCAGCCGTTTCCTTCTTACTCACGGCATTGTTTCCGCCGGTCTTCTCCGATTTTTTTTCTTTTTTCTTCTTCATTCAAGCAGCTTCCCCGAAAAAAACAGGGCACCCTTTCGGGTGCCCCTGTAGCTCTGCGCCTTTTCCGTATGGAGCCCTGTAACGCTGTTATATGCTTATACCAGCTCCAGGATCACCATCATAGCGGCATCGCCCTTGCGGGGCCCGATCTTGACAATGCGGGTAAAGCCGCCGTTACGGTTCGTATACTTCGGTGCGATCTCGTCAAATACCTTTGCGCAAAGATCGACTTTCTTGGTATTCTTCTTGCGCCCCTGCATTTCGGCGGGCACTTCCTTTACATCATAGAAGACGCTCAGCATCTGGTGACGTGCATGCAGGCGGGAAGGCTTATCCTTTTTGATCTCCTTTTCCACCTCATCATATACGGTCACTTTCTTGCCGCCCTTGTCTTCCTTGACGCGTCTGCCGTCCTTATCCTTCTGGGCGACCTTGGTCTTTACCGTGACGGTGTCGTAATTGTCCTTTTCACGGATACCGAGAGCGATGATCTTCTCGGCGATCTTCTTCACTTCTTTAGCTCTTGCTTCGGTAGTGGTGATGCGTCCGTTCAGGATCAGCATGGTCACCTGGTTTCTGAGGAGAGCCTTTCTCTGGGAAGAGGTCTTCCCAAGCTTTCTGTACTGTGCCATTTCTTTTCTCCTTTCCTTTCCGTACACCACCGCGCTCTTCGGGCTTACCGGCCGTGCAAGGAGTTCTCCTGCCATTCTGCGCTCATCGGTCTTATCAGAACGGCGCTTATCTTTACTCTCCGCCGAAGCGGCGGATCATATTGCTTTATTCCTCGCTGTCACGAAGATGCAGGTTCAGCTCTTTCAGCTTCTCAAGCACTTCATCCAGCGACTTCTTGCCCAGGTTACGCACCTTCATCATCTCATCCGAGGTCTTATTGCAAAGCTCCTCCACGGTATTGATGCCTGCACGCTTCAGGCAGTTAAAGGAACGAACGGACAGCTCCAGTTCATCAATGTTCAGCTGGATCGCCTTTTTCTCCTGGGAATCTGCACCCTTGTTGATCACGACCGTTTCAATATTGGACAGATCGATGAAGAGCTTCAGGTGCTCACATAACACATTTGCAGCAAGACTCACTGCATCATCGGGTGAAAGCGCGCCATTGGTATACACATCCATGGTCAGCTTGTCATAGTCGGTGATCTGGCCCACACGGGTATTTTCAACCGTTACATTGACGCGCTCAACAGGCGTATAGATCGAATCAATGGCAATGCTTCCTACCGGCAGATCGTCCTTCTTGTTCTTGTCGGCGCTCACATAGCCGCGGCCCTTGGTGATCACCAGATCCATCACAAGATGGCTGTCCTTGTTACCGCTTATGGTAGCGATCACCTGATCACCGTTCACAACGGACAGTTCGGGATCATCAAAGGTGATATCCGATGCGCGCACCACACCGATCCCTTCGAAATCGATATGGCCCTTTTTCGGCTCGTCACTGTCGCTCTCATCACGGATCGCCAGGGACTTGATGTTCATGATGATCTCGGGCACGTCCTCTTTGACCCCGGGGATCGTAGTGAACTCATGCAGCACACCGTCAATCTTGATCTGGCTTACTGCCGCACCGGGCAGGGATGCCAGCATGATACGGCGAAGGGAATTTCCGAGAGTGATGCCGTAGCCGCGCTCCAGAGGCTCTACAACAAAACGGCCGTACTTCTTGTCTTCCGAGATCTCAACGACCTCGATACTGGGACAATCAAAGTCAAATTCTAACATGCGCTGTTCTCCTTCTTTTCAAGCTTGGAGTTTTCTTCCGCCTCTAATTATTTGGAATACAACTCGACGATCAGCATCTCGTTTACGGGCACATCGATCGCTTCTCTGTTCGGAAGCTCTTTAATGGTACCCTTCTTTGCTTCGTAGTCCACTTCCAGCCATGCAGGAACGATCCTGCCTTCCGTCACCTCGATGACGTCCTTGAAACGCTGCAGTCCCTTTGCCTTTTCGGTCAGCTCGATCACATCGCCGGGCTTGATCTGATAGGACGGGATATTGATCTTCTTCCCGTTAACGGTCACATGCTTGTGGCCCACCACCTGACGGGCCTCTCTTCTGGTACGTGCAAAACCAAGACGGAATACAACGCTGTCCAGACGGCTTTCCAGGAGAATCATCAGATTCTCACCGGTCTGACCGCGCATACGGTCTGCCTTGTCGTAGTAATTACGGAAAGGCTTCTCAAGCACGCCATAGATAAACTTTGCCTTCTGCTTCTCCCGCAGCTGCAGGCCATACTCACTGACCTTCTTGTTCACATTGCGGGGATTGCGGATAGACTCGTTCACACGGCGATCCAGACGCTTATTGATATTCTTTTTACGCCCGTCCACCTCGCTCTTCCATTCGCGGGTGTGGGTATATTTCTCCACGCCGAGCACGGCGGGTTCGATACCCAAGGCTCTGCATTTTTTCAATACAGGTACTCTGTTTACTGCCATGATCTTTTATCCTCCAAAATTATACACTATACACGACGTCTCTTCGGCGGGCGGCACCCATTGTGAGGTACCGGCGTCACATCACGGATACTGGTCACCGTAAGCCCGTTGGCCTGCAGTGCGCGGATCGCAGCCTCACGGCCGGAACCGGGTCCCTTTACCATCACGTCCACCGTCTTAAGGCCGTGGATCAGAGCAGCCTTTGTTGCTGTCTCGGCGGCCATCTGTGCCGCATAGGGAGTAGATTTCTTTGAACCGCGGAACCCAAGCCCACCTGCGGATGCCCAGGAAAGAGCATTGCCTTCGCTGTCCGTCAACGTCACGATGGTGTTGTTGAAGGAAGCCTGAATGTGTGCCTGTCCATGTTCAACGTTTTTTTTGACACGCTTCTTCGCCGTCTTCTTTGCGGCGCTGGAAGCTCCTTTCTTTGCTGCTGCCATAAAACTAACCTACTTTCTTTTTTATGTTAAAATGTACAGTTACTCTTACTTCTTACTTCTTTTTGCCTGCAACGGTCTTCTTGGGACCCTTGCGGGTACGGGCGTTGGTCTTGGTCTTCTGACCGCGGACCGGCAGGCCCTTTCTGTGACGGATACCGCGATAGCAGCCGATCTCCTGCAGACGCTTGATGTTCAGCGCCACTTCGCGGCGCAGATCACCTTCTACCATGTACCCTTCCTCGATCACAGCGGAGATCTGCTTGACTTCATCATCGGTCAGATCTCTGCAGCGGGTATCGGGATCAACTTTTGCTGCGGCAAGGATCTTGTTCGCGCTCACGCGGCCGATACCGTAAATATAGGTAAGGCCGATCTCAACGCGCTTATCCCTGGGCAGGTCAATACCAGCAATACGTGCCATTGTTTCTTTTCCTCCGTTTCTTCTACTATTAACAGTTACTAATTGATTGGGGCCCTTGCGGAACCCGGCCGGATCACTCCGGCTTTGCCCTCCCGCGGTACACCTTCGCGGGCGGTATCAATCGTAAATGCCCGGTGGTGAAGTCACCTCGCATTTATCGATGATGGGCAGGCATTTTTTGACGGAAAAATGTCGCCCCAGCCGCTCATTAGTGCTCAGCCCTGACGCTGTTTGTGCTTGGGATTATCACAGATGATCATGATCTTCCCTTTTCTCTTGATGACCTTGCATTTCTCGCAGATCGGTTTTACTGACGATCTCACTTTCATTGCTTAAAACCTCCTGTACTGCTACGTGACAGCACCTCCGCGGCCGGGTCTCGCCGCATCCGTCCTGTCATCTCCAAAAAAGACCGTTATCTAGTATAGCACAGGGCATAGCCCAATGCAAGTACTATTTTTCTTTATCCGCGACTCCTTATTTGTCGCGCCAGACGATACGTCCCTTTGAGAGATCATAAGGCGACAGTTCCATGGTCACCCGGTCTCCCGGAAGGATCTTGATGAAGTTCTGACGAAGCTTACCGCTGATATGGGCCAGCACCTGATGGCCGTTTTCCAGCTGCACCTTGAACATCGTGTTGGGAAGCTTCTCCGTCACTGTCCCCTCGATCTCGATCACATCTGCTTTAGACATTCACTTTCTCCTTCTTCTGATTCCTGCAAAACTTTCTTATATTCCCGGATCAGTTTCCTGATCTCGTCCTCCCGGAGCCTCTCCCCGGCCGCAAGCAGCGCTTTCTGCTCCGCGCCGCATCCCGCATTTAACAGCGCCAGATGCTTTTTGTTCTTATGCTTGGGTTTGTCCTGGCTGCGTCCCTTTCCGTCGGCGAGCCAGACGCTGTTTTTTTCTTCCCGGATCACCAGACAGATCTCTCCCAGATCGTGTCCCGCTCTCGACCGTACCAGACGGCCCAGCATCTCATCCCGGCCCATCAATACAGACTCAGGATCTCCGGATCACCGTCGGTGATCAGGATCGTATTCTCATAGTGTGCGGAAGGTGATCCATCCTCCGCCACCACCGTCCATTCATCATCTTCCCATACCACATCGCCGCGTCCGAGATTGATCATCGGCTCTACGGCAATGGTCATACCGGCCTGCAGCTTCGGGCCGCGTTTCGAACAATGATAGTTCGGGATCTGTGGATCTTCATGCAGCGAGGTCCCCAGTCCGTGTCCCACCAGCTCGCGTACAATGCCGTAACCGAAACGTGAGATATAATCCGCAATGGCATTGGAGATATCCGAGACATGATTCCCGGCTCTTGCCATTTTGATCCCTTCGAAAAAGCTGTTGCGTGTCTCATCGATGAGCTGCTGCTTTTCCGCCGAGATATTCCCCACGCCATAGGTACGCGCCGCATCGGAATGATAACCCTTATAGATCAGGCCCGCATCGATCGATACGATATCGCCTTCCCTCAGGATCTTCTCCGCGCTGGGGATGCCGTGCACTACTTCCTCATTCACCGATACACAGATCGATGCGGGAAAACCGTCATAATTCAGAAAGTTGGATTCTACGCCGTGTTCTTTGATGAACTTTGCGGCGGCGCGATCCAGCTCGATGGTCGGAAGCCCCGGGCAGACCAGCTTCTCCAGTTCTCTGTGCATATCGCAGAGCATATGATTGGAGATCCGCATCAGTTCTATCTCTCTGGGGGATTTGATCGAAATCGACATTGTTGTTTTCTCCTAAGCAAGCACTTTCTTTATCGCAGCAAAAACTTCTGCCGAATCCACCGTACCGTCAACTTCCTTCAGTACGCCTTTTTTATTGTAAAAATCGATCAGCGGCTGCGTCTGCTCGTGATATACGGCAAGACGCTTCTTTACGGTCTCTTCCTTATCGTCGTCACGCAGCACCAGCTCGCTTCCGCAATTGTCACAGATCCCTTCCTTTTTGGGGGGGATATGCTCGATGTGATAAGTCGCGCCGCAGTTTAAGCAGGCTCTGCGGCCGCTCATGCGACGCACGATATTTTCATCCGGAACCTCCACATCGATAGCAAAATCGATACGGTCATTCATTTTTGCCAGTTCGCTGTCCAGTACTTCCGCCTGGGGGATCGTTCTGGGAAAACCGTCCAGAACATAACCGTTCGCACAGTCATCCTTTGCGACGCGGTCCAGAAGGATACGTACCGTCAGCTCATCCGGTACCAGCTCGCCGCGGTCCATATAAGCCTTCGCTTCCATTCCGAGCGGCGTACCGCCCTTTACATTTGCCCGGAAGATATCACCGGTAGAAATGTGGGGGATCGCATATTCCTCTGCGATCATCTTTGCCTGTGTTCCCTTTCCGGCACCGGGGGCGCCGAGCATTACGATCTTCATATCTTATCTCCCGTTAATCCTGTCTGTGCCGGCCCCTGCGGACCGGCCTGAAGTGAACAACAGCCGCGGAGGGTCACCCCTCCGCGGACATTCAGATCCAAAACTTATGAATTCAGGAAGCCCTTGTAATTGCGCTCCACCATCATGGTCTCGACCTGGCGCATGGAATCCAGCACCACGCTTACGATAATGATGAGGGAGGTTCCTGCAAAGGTTACCTGTGCGGCGAATACGCCGTTGAACACAATGGGGATCGTCACCACGATGAACAGCCCGACCGCACCGATAAAGATGATGTACTGCAGGATGTTGTTCAGGTATTCCGTAGTGGGCCTGCCCGGACGTACGCCGGGGATAAAGCCTCCGCGCTTCTTCAGGTTATCGGCGATCAGCACCGGATTGAAGGTGATGGCCGTATAGAAGTAAGCGAAGAAGATCACCATTACCACATACAGCAGCAGGCCGAGGGTATACCACATCGGGCTGGCATTTCCGCCGAACCAGTAGCTGCTCTGCAGCATCCTCAGTACGTGCATCCCCCAACCGCTGGACGGCGTAACGCCGAAGAGGTTGCAGATGATGACCGGGAACTGCATGATGGACGAAGCAAAGATGACGGGCATAACGCCGGCGGTGTTCACGCGCAGCGGTATATTATTGGTGTTGCCCATTGCCGCGATGCGGCTGTTGTTGCTTCTTCCGTTGTAATGTACAGGAATCTTTCTTACTCCATCGTTCAGAAGAACCGTCAGGATCACAACAAGCAGGATCACACCCACAATGATGATCGCCGAAAGGATCTTTGCACCGATGTTCTTGTCTTCCACCGTAACAAACTGAGAGAACAGGCCGCCGATATCCGAAGGGATACGTGAGGCGATGTTGATGGTCAGGATGATGGAAGAGCCGTTGCCGATACCCTTTTCGGTGATCTGCTCGCCCAGCCACATCACAAAGGCCGAACCTGCCGTCAGCGCAACGATGACCGTGATATAGTCGATCGCCTTGCCGTCAGTCTTGTTTAAAAGTCCCTGCTGTCCGAAACCTACTGCCGTACCGATCGCTTCCAGCAGTGCCAGAACGATGGTGGCATAACGGGTCGCTTCGTTCAGCTTTTTATGCCCGTCCTCTTCCCGGCTCATCTCTTCGAGCTTCGGAATGGACAGGGTCAGCATCTGAATGATGATCGATGCCATGATATAAGGTGTGATGCCCAGTGCAAATATGGACATACTGGAGAAGGATCCGCCGGTAAAAGCGTCCAGGAAGTTGAACGCGTCACCGCCCAGCTGGTTTTGGAACCAGTTGCTGAAAGTCTCCGGATCCGTCCCGGGTACCGGCAGCTGACTGCCAAGACGCACGATGATCAGTGCGAATATCGTGTAAAACAGCCGCTTCCGGATATCCTTGATCTTGAATGCATTCACCAAAGTGCGAAACATGGTGACACCTCCGTCCGTTTTACGCGTTCTCGATGCTGCCTCCTGCTGCTTCAATCTTTTCTTTCGCTGCAGCGCTGAAAGCATCCACCTTTACCGTCAGTTTCTTTGTGATATTGCCGTTTCCGAGGATCTTTACGCCATCGCGGGGATTCTTTACAAGTCCCTTCTCGATCAGGCTCTCTACGGTCACGGTGTCGCCGTTTTCGAAGATCTCAAGACGGCTCACATTGATCCCGACAAATTCCAGCGTGTTACGGTTCTTGAACCCACGCTTGGGGATGCGGCGGTACAAAGGCATCTGACCACCTTCGAAACCAATCCTGGGAGCGCCGCTGCGGGCTTTCTGACCCTTGTGTCCCTTACCGGCGGTCTTGCCGTTTCCCGATCCGTGGCCACGGCCGCGGCGGAACGCATCGCTGTGTTTAGACCCATCGGCGGGTCTCAGATTCGATAAATCCATTTTTTCGCCCTCCTTACGCTTCCTCTACCTTTAACATGTAGCCAACCTGCTGAATCTGTCCTCTGGTAGCCGCATTGTCCGGAAGCGTCACGGTCTTATGCATCTTTGTGAGTCCCATGGCCTCCACCGTTTTTCTGTGCTTCGGTACCGCACCGATGGGAGATCTCACCAGAGTAACCTTCAATGTCTTTTCTGCCATGATCTTTCCCTCCTCGCTTATGCCCGGATCTCGTCAACAGACTTGCCGCGCTTCATTGCAACTTCTTCGGGGCTCTTTAAGGAAGCCAGTCCGTTGATGGTTGCAAGCACAACATTCTGCTTGTTATTGGATCCCAAAGATTTCGTACGGATATTCTTGATCCCTGCCATATCGCAAACGATACGTGCAGGACCGCCGGCGATGACGCCGGTACCGCCGGGAGCTCTCTTAAGGAGCACCTCTGCGGAGCCGAAAGTACCGATCTGATCATGGGAGATACTTTCGTTCTCGTCGCGGGCCACGCTCACAAGGTGCTTGGAAGCATCTTCCTTACCCTTGCGGATCGCCTCGGGGATCTCGGCAGCCTTGCCCAGGCCTGCTCCCACATGACCCTGACCGTCACCTACTACCACCAGCGCGGTGAAACGCATGTTACGTCCACCCTTAACAACCTTGGTTACGCGCTTGATGGCAACCACTTTATCATTCAGTTCGCCCAACTGACTGGCATCAATGATCTCACGTCTCATGGATTACTCTCCTCCTAGAATTGTAAGCCGGCTTCGCGTGCCGCCTCGGCTAATGCTGCTACCTTACCGTGATAGATATAACCGCCACGGTCAAACACGACGCTCTCGATGCCCTTGTCCAAAGCCCGCTTCGCGATGATACCGCCCAGCACGCGAGCTGCTTCCACATCATCGGTCTTGGAAAGCTGTGCCTTCACATCCTTTTCCACCGTGGATGCCGCTACGAGCGTATTGCCTGCTACATCATCGATCACCTGAGCATACATATGATTATTGCTCCTGAATACCGCAAGGCGGGGGCGCTCAGGCGTGCCGCTGAAACGGTTGCGGATCTTCATATGTTTCTTCTCACGCACCTTCTGTCTGGATTCTTTGCTTACCATTTCTCATGCCCCTCCCTTACTTCTTACCGGTCTTGCCGACTTTACGTCTGATGGTTTCCTCGGCATACTTGATGCCCTTGCCCTTATAAGGCTCAGGACGTCTCTTATCCCGGATCTCCGCGGCAAACTGACCGACCTTTTCTTTATCGATTCCCTTAACGATGATGATGTTCTGACCGTCTACGACCGTCTCGATCCCTTCGGGGTCATCCATCTCCACCGGATGGGAATAGCCCAGGGAAAGCACCAGCTTCTTGCCCTGTTTTGCGGCTCTGTAACCCACACCGTTGACCTCCAGCTTCTTTTCGTAGCCATCCGTCACACCAACCACCATATTGTGGAGCAGTGTTCTGGTCAGACCGTGCAGGGATTTCATTCTCTTCAGATCATTGGGTCTGGAAACCGTGATCTCCGCGCCCTCCTGTTTAATCTCCATCTCCGCAGGGAGTACCCGCTCCAGGGTTCCCTTCGGTCCTTTCACCGTCACTTTGTTATTTTCTGCAATGCTGACCGTTACGCCGGCCGGCACA
>JAEELW010000045.1 GCA_016282915.1 Lachnospiraceae bacterium
CCGCTGACGATCGGGAAGTTGTCGTTCAGAGCTTTGGTCATCGGAGCAAGGCAGTTGGTGGTGCAGCTTGCTGCGGAGATGATCTTGTCTTCCTTGGTCAGCGTGGTGTGGTTAACATTGTATACGATGGTAGGCAGATCGTTGCCGGCCGGTGCGGAGATAACAACCTTCTTAGCGCCTGCATTGATGTGCGCCTGAGCCTTCTCCTTGGAGGTGTAGAAACCGGAGCACTCCAGCACTACATCCACGCCAAGCTCGCCCCAGGGGCAATTGTTGGCATCCGGCTCTTTGTAGATCTTCAGAGTCTTGCCGTCAACCGTGATGGAATCTTCACCTGCGCTTACCTTGTCAGCCAGAGCATACTTACCCTGAGAAGAGTCATACTTAAGCAGGTGAGCCAGCATCTTGGGGCTGGTCAGATCGTTGATCGCTACAACTTCATAACCCTCAGCTCCGAACATCTGGCGGAATGCGAGACGGCCGATACGGCCAAAACCATTGATTGCTACTTTTACTGCCATTGTCAAATTCCTCCATTATTAAAGATATAAGTGTGAAACCTTTTCACATCGCTTGACATTATAGCGGAAATAAGTCTTTATTTCAAGATGAAAATGTACGAAAATCTGATAAAATACGCCCTCGGTTTACCATAAGTTGTTAATAAATTCCGTTATCGAACTCATATCCGGTTCAGACAACGGCTCCCACGTTGATCGTTATGCTCTTTCAGAGAACCGTTACCCGCCCATCATGAAGACAAAAGAACCGTCCCCTTGTCCTCACTGAAGACAGAAGGACCGTCCCCCTGTCCTCATTAAAGCTGCTTTATGATGAGATCAACAGCGGTCTCCATAGCCCTGTCACAGCCCTTTCGAAAATCCGAAAGGGTGACTGCCACTCTGACATCCGGCGAGAAACCTTTATTGTATATGTCTTCTCCGTTCTGTGCGAGGCAGCGCCTGGTACAGATGCGGTAGCTGCCGCCGCTTTCAAGCGGCACTATGTACGGCTGGCCGGAAGTTCCCGCCGTGTTACTCCCGACAAAAAGCGCATTGGTGTGCATTTTCATGACGTCTACAAAATCTTCCGCAGCGGATCCCGTATCGCTGTTCATAAGCACCGCGACCGGGCCTTCCAGTTTCCCGGGAGCATTGTTCTGCACGTTGTCGCTCTCTCTCTGAAAGAAGATATGCCTGCACATCCGGTAGGATTTCAGACTCCTCTCGTCCCAGTGCATCTCCTCCGCATCCGCCGGCGAAACCGTTTTGAAGTCTTCCCTAAACAAGCCCCACGCCTTATATGTAGGCTCATAGATCTGCGTCTCGGCGAGACAGCTCTCGAACTGCCCGGAGATAAACAGGGCAGCGACCGCATCCGCATTATTGCTGTTCCCGCCCTCGTTTCCGCGGACATCGATGATATAGCCTTTTGCTCCGCGCAGCTCATCAAACTTTCCATAGATCTTTCCGGGAACCGAATCGTCCATAAAGGTGGTGATCGTGATCATCGCGATGCCGTTCTCCGTGAGCCTGATCCTGACAGATTCCTCATCAAGGATCATCTCCCCGGGAATGGTCTGGGGTACCGGCAGGCCGGAAGCGTACCATTTTATCCTCGAAGCGTCGGTTCTCCGAAATCCTGCGTCGAACAGTTTTCCGTCCTTTTCAAATGTCAGAAGCGCCTCACTGCCGTTCTTTCCATACAAGAGTTCGATCACTGCGGCCTTCCCGCAGGCTTCCTCGTTCGCATGCCAGATATAAGGGTAGCATTTTTCGCGGATATGATCCCGGATATCCACGCCGTCATACTTCTTCAGCACAGCAAACATCGGGATCGCGTCTTTATACTCTTCCGCGACACTTAATACCACATACTCTTCTTCGATCTTCACAAGATAAAGCGGGAGCATCGAATAGTATTCCGCGCTCTGCCGGACATCCGCCGGAAAGCTGATCCCGGTATGCCCGTCACCGAGCAGATTCAAAAAGCGTGCAAGCTCCCGATAGTATTCGTATACATCCGAAGCCGCAAGCACCCGCGGGAGCGCTTTTTTATACTCCCCGTCCCAATCGACACTCACCCTGTCCCAGAACGCGAAATTATACTCTGCATCCTTCCAGATCTTTGACAGCTCGTAGATTTTCTGTTCGTCCGAAATCGTTCTCATATTCAGACCTCCACCAGTTCCTTCCATACTGCTTCAAACACCTGATCCGTATCAAAATCCGGTGCAAAACGCCCCGCGATATCACAGATCAGCTGCACCCTTATCTCATCCTCTTCCACCTCATCCGCAATCTGCGGAACGTCCTTGCCTCTGCGAAGCTTTCTGCATATTTGATCGATCAAATGGCGTTCTGATCCTTTCTCTATTCCTTTCTCCATACCTTCTTCTCTAAACATCTGCGCAAATCCTTCCATTGTTTTTACCTCCTCCGCGACCTGCGGTCTGCTTTCTATATCTACGTACTTTTTTACTGCTTCCGTCTTTCCCGCATTTACACTTTCGATATACTCAAATACACTGTTTTCGGGAACCTCACTGCCCAGACGGACGAACACGACACTCATCAGGTCATAGTTTTCCACTGCATCCGGCGTATCCCCGATCAGATCCCGTTTCTTTAACTCTATGAGACTCACGCTGTTCTGCAGTGCTTTCGGAACATCCCGTACCATCACCCAGATGCTGTAGCACTTCTCCAACGCCCCATAGTCCGTCACATGGGTACTGTAGGAAAGCTGCGAGCACAATTCCCTTGCCACATAATATACCGCCCTCTTTTCCGGTGGATATGACTTCTTCGCACCCTTATCCGTCACATAGTAGCGGTTCTGGATCTCCAGATCGATGTGGAGCATGACCAACATTTCCTCGCCGGAAAGCTTCGGATTTTTGCTCTTCACATGCACATCAAAGCGTGACAGTTTCTCAGTTTTGCTGTAAAACTCGGTAC
>JAEELW010000046.1 GCA_016282915.1 Lachnospiraceae bacterium
CCCTCGCTGCTGGATGAACTGAATCACAGCGGAAAACTGAAGAAGGGCATGAAGCTTGTACTGTCCGGTTTCGGCGCGGGACTCGGCTACGGCGCGATCGTGATGCGCTGGTAACGGCAGGGGCAGCGGGACCGGAAACAGGCCGGACGAAAAAACGGCAGCCCTCAGCCATGCGGCGCAGCGTGGCGGGGCGTATGGAGGACATATGGCGAAAAAACATACGGCGGCGCTCAATGTGCTGCTGGTCAATCTGTTCAACAAAGTGATGGATGCGGAGTCAAAGGCTGTGATCACGGAGGAATTCCGTGATATCACAAATAATGACATGCATATCATAGAAGCCATCGGTATCAGCGATCCGCAGAATATGTCGGCGATCGCGGCCAAGCTGTATGTTACGGTCGGAACCCTGACGGTCAATATGAACAATCTGGAAAAGAAAGGCTATATCGTAAGGAACCGCAGTACGGAGGATAAACGCGTCGTGCTGGTCACGCTTACGGAAAAAGGAAGAAAGGCGTTTTTCCATCACCGTGATTTTCATAAGGCGATGATACATGCGGCGGTGCGCGGCCTTGAGCAGGATGAGATGGAAGCGCTGATGAACTGCCTTACCAAACTGGATGCCTTTTTTGAAAGCAAGCAGAACTGATATACGGTTCTGCTTTTTTTTGGCGGTACGCATAGTTTTACGAAGGCTACAACAGGTGGCACAAATGATAAAAGACGGGGATAGCTAAGATTTCCTATGTTTTTTTTATCCGGAATGGAGTAAAATATAAGTTGTTTATTCTGTTCATTTTTTCGGGATCCGTACACGGACAGTGTAAAAGGAGGCTGCTTATGGATATCAGGGAAGCGGTAAAGGAAAGACATTCCGTCAGGCAGTACAGGGATATCCCTCTGGGAGAGGAGGAACGCAGGAGCCTGGAGGAACTTGTGGCACAGTGTAATGCGGAAAGCGGGCTGAACATTCAGCTGGTGTGTGACGATCCGGAGTGTTTTGATACCTTTCTCGCACATTACGGAAAATTCAAAAATGCAAAGAATTATATCGCAATGACGGGGAAAAAGTCCCTGGAGGATCTGGAGGAACGCTGCGGCTATTACGGTCAGAGGATCGTTCTGGAAGCGCAGAAGATGGGACTGAATACCTGCTGGGTAGCCGGAACCTACGGCAAAGGAAAGTGCAAGGCGAGCCTGCAAAAGGATGAAAAGATCGTATGTGTTATTGCGATCGGCTATGGTGAAAACAGCGGGAGCAAGCATAAGTCAAAAGCGGTAGAAAAGCTTTGCAGCGTTCCGGAAGCGGATATGCCCACGTGGTTTAAGAATGGCGTGAAAGCTGCGATGATGGCTCCTACGGCGCTCAATCAGCAGAAATTCCGGATCGCGCTGGATGGGGAGGACGCAGTCATCACGACCGGATCCGGGCCGATGACAAAGATCGATCTCGGGATCGTAAAATACAACTTTGAAGCGGTTTCGGGACATAAGTGCAAATAAAGCCTTAAGCGGCTGTTTTGATAATCAGTTCAGGCAGAAAGAAAGGAGAAATGATCATGAAAGGCAAGGCATTGGCGGATTATACGATTGAAGATGTTTCAGCCCTGCTGCGGGAAAACGTTGACGCGGTCTTTGTGGCGGATTCCGATCTCAATGAGTATAAGAGCATTGTCCGAAAAGGCATGTTTGAACAATTCATGGATGAAAGCGGAAGCTATCATGATCTGATCGAAAAGCTCTGGTTTCATTTCGGGGATACAAATGAGAGGATCACGGAAGATTATCATGTATTCGTTTCATCCTACGGAGAGTTTAAAGGCAAATACAGCCGCCGTCTGAGGATCAAGCTGGAGGGGAGCGACCAGCTGCATATGGTCCAGATGTCTGTCTATCCGCTCGCAAATCCCAAACAGTACCTCTTTATCATGGATGAACTTGGTGATAACGAGTATGAAGAGGAATACTCCACTGCGAAGAAGGTTAATACGATCCAGAACACTTATCTGTTTTCCATGTATATTGACATCGTACATGACACAACGAGCAGCATAAGCATCAGTGAGATCTCCGATGATACGGTCAATGCAAGTATCAAATATTCCGAATGGCGCATGATGATCGTAAATATGATCTGGCCGGAGGATCAGGAACAGTTCCTGCGCCGTACGGATCCTGATTACCTGAAGAAGAATTTTACGCCCGGACGTACCTCTTCCTTCGACTGCATGATGCGGAACCTTGAAGGGAAATATATCTGGGTAAAACTGATCTTCAGCCGTGCCGAGACCAGTAATGAGGATGATTACCGTTTCGTCTTTATGGTCCAGAATATCCATGAGAATTCGATCGAGCTGCTATCGACCCTGAAAAAGTATGAGAAGCTCGCACTTACCGATCCCCTTACGGGTATCTTTAACCACGGTGGCATCGAGACCGAGATCTATAATGCGATCAATATCCGCAGTAAGACGGAAGAGCCTGTCTCGCTCATGATGCTCGATATCGACTTCTTTAAGAAAGTAAACGATACTTACGGACACGCCGTCGGTGATATGACGCTAAAGCAGTTCACAGCGATCATCAAAGAAGAGATGAGTAAGGAGAAAGCGGCAGTCGGCCGCTGGGGCGGCGAGGAGTTCGTTGTCGTATGCTACGGAAAGAACGGAAACGATCTTTACGACATGGCGGAAGAGCTTCGGACGAAGATTGAGAAACATGAGTTTCCCGAGATCGGACAGGTGACCTGCTCGATCGGCGTTACGGAAATGAAAGCCGGTGAAGAATTCAAGGAGCTCTTTGAGCGTCTGGACAAAGCGATGTATGCGTCGAAGGAAAACGGAAGAAATATGGTAACGATCCTGTAAAGAAATAGAAATGAGGACAAGGGGACGGTCCTTCTGTCCTCATTTTGAAGACAAGGGGACGGTCCTTCTGTCCTCATTTTGAGGACAGAAGGACCGTCCCTGTGTCCTCACTGGATATCCGCGATGAGCAGTTTCAGCGTTTCATCGTCAAGTCCGTAGGTGTCGGATTCATCTCCCTGGCCCATGACATTGAGGCTGTAGCTGAAATTGTCGGACAGCCAGATCACTTTCATGGCTGAGCCCTCTTTATTTCCGAAACAGTTGACCGTAAATCCGTCTTCCGTCGTAAAAGACCAGTTGAAGGCGTAGCTGTTGTAGTCGCCGGAAACATCGTCACTTTCCTGCTTTAAGCCTTTGCGGATCGTGAGCTCTGCAGAGCCGATCGAGCCGTTTGCTTCGGCAAGATGTTCCATAAAGCGGTAGTCAAGGATGTAGACCTGATGTCCGTTGTAATCATTTTCGTTTGCGGGGATCAGGAAGTAATCGACCCCGGCGCCCTGGGCAGCGGCTTCCGCGCTGTCCGCATCGGTCCAGGGATTTGCGATTCCGGCGTTTTCAGGCAGGCGTTCAAAGAAGGTATCGCCTGTGACGCCGTCGACGTCGCTGTTGGCGCTTCTCCAGCCCAGGCTTCCGTCTTCTTCAAACCAGAACTCGCCTGCACCGTCCGTATACTTTACGTCATCCGTATAGTTTTCCTCATCACTGTAAGTGCGGATGAAGTATTTTGCATCGGTATATTCAAGCAGGCCGGTGGAATCGTAATAGGTAGCGGTCATCTCCCAGTTGGCCGATTCGAAGGCACTGCCGGACCAGCGGACATTTACTTTGTGGTCGTCGCCGCTGAGATATTCGATGGTGATCCTGCATCTTCCTGAAACCGGCTCTGAGTAGACTCCAGTAAAGTCGGGTTTGTCGATGATCTCTTCCTCTTCCTCTTCTTCGCTTTCCGTATCATCGGGCTCCCCGGCGGGCTCTTCCGCTGCTTCTGTGGGCGCTGCCTGTGCAGCGGTGGGAGTTGCAGGGGCTGCTTCGGGGGCTTTGCTGCCGCACCCGGCCAAAGCCAGTACCATGGTACCGATCAAAGCGATCACTGTGTTCTTTTTCATCATTCTCCTCCTTGAAGCGCTGCTTTTCTTTTCCGGAA
>JAEELW010000047.1 GCA_016282915.1 Lachnospiraceae bacterium
AAGGATGTGCTGCCGGGCATCTCCGTGATCCCTTCCAATGTGAACCTTGCCGCGGCCGAGATCGAACTGATCGGCATCGAGAACAAGGAATTCATCCTGAAAAAAGAAGTGGAATATATCATGGACGATTTTGATTATATCATCATCGACTGCCCGCCGGCACTGAATACGCTGACGCTCAATGCCATGACCACGGCCAGCTCGGTCATCGTTCCGATCCAGTGCGAATACCTTGCGCTGGAAGGACTTTCCGATCTGATCCAGACCATCAACCTGGTACGCGAACGTCTGAACCCGGTGCTGGATCTGGAGGGCATCGTTTTCACCATGTTTGACAGCCGCACCGTTCTTTCCTCCCAGGTGGTGGAGAACGTGTCGCAGCATTTCCCCGATAAGATCTACAAGACCCATATCCCGAGGAATGTGCGTCTCTCCGAGGCTCCCAGCTTTGGGCAGCCCATCACGGTATATGACAGCAAATCCACGGGTGCCGAGAGTTATCGCAGGCTTGCAGCGGAGGTAGCCGGACGTTGACGGAAAATACGGAAAAGAAAAAAAAGCCGCGGGGACGCGGAGCCCGTGTTGTGATCGTGATATTGAGCCTCCTTCTGCTGCTTACTGCGGGAGGGGGGCTTTTCCTTTATTTCTTTATGAAGCCGGACAGGAAGCTGCCCGGCAGCTGGCTGCGTGAGGTTTCCCTGGGCAATACGGCCCGCGAGAACGGGCGGATGTGGCTGGACGGAGCGGAGAAAGGCAACGAACTGCCTCTGGACGGTCTGAAGGGTGCGCATCTGACCATGACGCTCAGCCTTGAAAACGGCAGCTGGACACAGAGCGTTAACGCGGAGGATTATGCGGCACAGGAGGAATCGGCTCTGCGTGTGCTCTCTTCTTCTCTGAAAAAACTGATCGTGCTGCGTGCCGAAGCCCTGGGCGCGGAGGGCATCACGGAAGACAAAGCCGAAGCGGCCATCGTGGCTGTAACGGGCATGTCCTCCATGGAATACCTGAAGCAGTACGGCCCGGAGCTCCTGCCGGCCCTGAGCACGCTGGAAGCAGAGTATAACGGGAGCGGCACTTACCGCACGGAAAACGGGATGCTGTACAGGGACGGCTGCGAGGATATGCGCTTCATGGTGGATGAGCGTACCCTGGTACTTTCCGATGCCAATGGCAAAAGCAGTATCTACCGCCGGCAGAAAGAAAGCGGACAGGAAGAGGTAACGGTCCTTTCACGGCTGTTTTCGCCCCTGGTGGCGCAGGCCGCGGGAGAAAACCACAACATACTCGAAAATCTTACGATCTCTGTGGACGGAGGCAAACCGCTTACCGTAAAGGCTTTGGATTTTGCCTACGACAATAACCGCTATGTTTCCATGCGGGATATGGCGGCCGCCTTAAACGGGAGCGAAAAGAGCATTTCCTTAAGCGTAACGGGCGACCGTATCGAGATCGGAAGCGGCGGGGAATATGCGCGGACGGAACACGATAACAATCCTTTCCCGAAAACACAGCGGGATTATGATGATAATAACGCGCTCTACCGTACCGGAGTCCTGAAAGTAAACAAGCTTGTCCTGGATGAGGATTTTGAGCCGCATTATTATACGATGATCGGTGATACCGACGGAGGGCGCAAGGACGCCTATATCAGTATCACGGATCTGGCAATGCTTCTGGATCTGCACATCGTATTTGACGGCGAGGCCATGAGCGTCAACACGAAGGAGCACTTCACCGTAGATATGGAAGAACTGCGTGAGGACGGCTTTTATTATGAGGTACACAGCGCTCTGGTGGGGAACGCCACGACGGGGCAGATCTATGAGGGCTGGGAAGAGGATCTTTCGGTGCCCATCGCCAGCACCACCAAGCTGATGACCTACCTCTGCGTCATGGATGCCATCACGAACGGCGAGATCTCTTATGATACCGTGGCGCGCGTGAGTAAAAAGGGAGAGATCCTTTCCCGCACCGGCGACGGCGTGATCGATATGCAGGAGGGCAAGGAAGCGCCTGTCAGGGAGCTTCTGAACGCCATGCTCCTTCCCAGCAGTAACGAAAGCGCCCTGACCCTGGCCGAGACCGTGGCCGGCAGCGAGGAAGCCTTTGTGGAACGCATGAACGCCAAGGCGAGGCTTTTGGGACTGTCCGAAGCAACGATCTTTTACAACTGCCACGGACTGCCTACCTATACGGAAAATCTTTCCACCAGCAAGATTCAGAACCGCATGAGCGCGGCGGACATGTTCCGCATGGTCTGCCATATCCTGAAGACTTATCCGGAGATACGGGAGATCACCTCCCAGAAGACGGCGCATCTGCCTTCGTTCTCCAGGGACGTGAAGAATACGAACCCGCTCCTGCACAATCTGCCCGGCTGTTTCGGCTTAAAGACGGGAACCACCAATATGAGCGGCGCCTGCCTGGTATCGGCCATGGATGCGACGGCACCGGACGGGAGCGTCCAGCAGCTGGTAGCCGTGGAATTCGGTGCCGAGGACAGTCTGGTACGTGCCACCGTATCCCATGAACTGCTGCTTTACGGAAAGCAGTGCCTGGAGGCCGGCGAGCAGCCGCCCGAGGAGGCACATCTGCCGACGGACGCCGAAGAACTGGTCACCGAGGCTTTGAAGAATCTGCGATGAAGAAGGAACGAACGAAAAAACTGTCGCTGCCGGTGCTGCTCCTGCTCCTCATCCTTATTGCTTCCCTTGCGTCGTCCCTTTACTGGGGCAGCCGGAAGGAAGGCTATCATGTGGACGAGATGTATATGTACGGTACCGCCAACAGCGAGTACCTTCCCTTCATGCATCTGGGAGAGCATGACTATACGGTGAGGGACTGGATGTACGAATACGGGGCCGGCGGGAACATCATCGATCTTGCCGGCAATCTTGCGAAGGACGTTGGGCTCCTGAGCGATAACGGCTGGAAGCTGAAGGAAAGCGAGATCTACCGGCGTTATCAGGAAGCCCGCGCCGCCAGCAACGATATGTACTCCACGACCTGGATGAGCGGGCAGGATTACCGCGATTATCTCAGCGCAGGTCCCGAAGGGCGTTTCAATTATTTTTCCGTACTGTACAATTTCCGCGGTGATAACCATCCTCCGCTGTATGCGCTTCTTCTGCATACGGTCTGCTCTTTTTTCCCGGGCGAGTTTTCCAAATGGTTCGGCATCTGCTTAAATGCAGTGATCACGATCCTCACGCTGCTGCTGCTGCACCGGCTGGTCCGTGAACAGCTGGGCGGGGAACGTGTGGCACTTCTGGTCACGGCGGCTTACGCCTTAAGCGTGGGCGCGGCCATGATCAACACCTATATCCGTATGTACGTGCTGGTGACACTGATGACCGTGGGTCTGGCAAAGATCCATCTTTCGATACGGGAGGCAGACTGGGAGATCGACAAAAAGAAACGCCGCAGACTGGTCTTTTATACCGTTGGCGGTTTTCTGAGCCAGTTTTATTTCGTGGTCTATGCCTTTGGGATCGCGCTGGCCGCGAGCGTGATACAGCTGAAGGAAAAACGTTATAAACAGTTTTTCCATTATCTGCGCATCCTGATCTTTTCCGCAGTGCTGGGTGTCGTTCTCTGGCCGTTTTCGATCCGGGCCGTCTTTTTCGGTTCCCGCGGAGAGGAATCCATCGGCGGCTTTTTATCCCTTTCGGATACGCCGAGACGTCTCTGGATCATGCTGCAGGAACTGGCGGAATATACGCTGGGACTGCCGGCACTTGTTTATCTTGGGCTTCTTGTTGTGTTCTTTGTACTGATCGCCGTGCGGGGCTTTGCCAAAAAGGAATCGGCGGCTTTGCAGAAAGCGGCCCTGCTGATCACGCCGTTTGTGCTGTATTTTGTGACGATCTCAAAGATGATCCCGTATTTGACGGACCGCTATATCATGCTCCTCTTCCCCTGGAGCCTGGTCTTTGTGATCACGGCAGCGGCCTGGCTGCTGAAGAGACTGCTTCCAGCGAAGAAGCCTCAGCTGGCGGTGCTGCTCGCTTTCTGGGCGTTATGCCTTTTCTTTTCCGATTCGCTGCGGGTCGGGAATTATTACATCTACGAAGGGATGCAGGAGTGCGATGAGATCGCGGGAAATACGGACTGCGTCTATCTGGAGCCGGCGGCCTGGTGGAATGTGAGCGCCGAGGATACGCTGCTGCTTTCCCGCTGCCGTAATGTTGCGGTCGTACGCGAGGATTCCCTGCCGGAGCTGGCAGGAAGCTACAGCGCAGCCGCAGGCGACACACTGCTTCTGGTCGTAAGGGAAGGCGTGGATACCGAAGCGGATGCGGAATGGATCCAAAAAGAGCTGCCCGCAGGGGGCAGCCTCGTGGAAAGCGAAAGAAAGAGCGTTCGAGGAAACCTCTGGATCCTCTATCGCGTGGAAGATTAAGTATTGCTGTGTTACTGTTCACAGCCGAATCGCGCACTCGCTGCGCGATCACGGCCCAAAACTTATAGCGCGAGATGGGCAAAACCCGTTACTATCACGGTCAGAGGGCCGAGATAGTAACATTGCCGTTCAGCTCCGGCCACTGGCTGGTGAACAGATCGTAATAGGAGCCGCGTTTGGCCATCAGCTCGCGGTGTGTTCCCCGTTCTATGATACGTCCCTCATGGACCATCAGGATGATGTCACTGTTTACGATGGTTGAGAGACGGTGTGCGATGACAAAGGAGGTGCGCCCTTTTGTTACGGTGCTGATGGCTTTCTGGATGGCACGTTCCGTCACGGTATCGATAGAGGCCGTGGCTTCGTCCAGTACCAGGATCTTCGGATCCGCAAGCAGCGCCCGCGCAAAGGACAGGAGCTGTTTTTCACCGGTGGAGAGCATATCGCCGCCTTCCCCCACGGGGCTGTCCAGGCCTTTTTCCATACGATCCACGATCTTGTCGGCAGATACCAGCCGCAGGGCATTCATGATCTCTTCATCCGTGGCCTCCGGCCGGCCGTAGCGCAGGTTGTCCCGTACGCTGCCGGAAAACAGCCAGGGAGTCTGCAGCACATAGCCGAGATGACTGTGCAGCCAGAGCTGGCTGCGTTCTCTTGCATCCCTTTCGTCGATAAGGACAAGTCCCTCCGTAGGTTCGAAGAAGCGGCACAGGAGGTTCACCAGGGTGGATTTTCCCGCACCGGTCTCTCCGACGATGGCGACACTTGTGCCGCGCGGGACTTTCAGATCAAAATGTTCCAGTACCATTTCATCCCCGTCGGGATAATGGAAGGAGACATCGCGGAATTCCACGTCGCCGTGGAGTTCTTCCCAATTCTCTTTCTTCGGGGCAAAGCTGTCCCCGTATCTTTCGGTCACTTCCGGGGTATCAAAAACATCGCTTTCGGTCCGGAGGAGTTTTGTGAGCCGCTCGATATTGACCTGCACGCTGATCAGTTCGCTGACGGTCCCGATGAGCCACTGCAGACGTTCCATCATGCTCATGGCGTAGCTCAGGAATACCGAGAGCGTACCGATACGGATCACGCCTTCGATCGTGATCTGCCCGCCGTGCCAGAGGATCAGGGCCAGGGCTACGGCTCCGCTCATGGTCACCATGGAGGTGAAGAGAGCGGAATAACGCACGGTGTGGATGCCGGCGCGCCGCATGCGCTCGGTCTCGTCGGCAAAGTCCTGCCCGATACGTTTTTCGATCACCAGAGTCTTTACGGCTCTGGCGCCGCTGATCCCTTCGTTATAATCGGAGCTGATACGGGAATTGATCTCACGTACCCGCCGGTTCCAGAGGACCAGACGTTTCTGGAAGAACCATACCAGCAGGGTCACCGGCGGCAGCAGTATCATGATCCAGAGAGCCAGGCCGGCGTCCAGGATGAACATCATGATCACCACAAAGACCAGATAGCCGCCGTGCCAGATGATATCCATGAGCCGCCAGGATACCGTCATTCCGATCTTTCCGGTATCGCTCATGACCCTGGCGTGGATATAGCCGACATTGTTGCGGTTAAAATACGAAAAAGAAAGCTCCTGCAGATGCGAAAAGGCGGCGTTGCGCAGATCCCTGTCCACGCTCATCTCCACTTTGCCGCAAAGATAGGTCGTGAAGAAGTTGACGACGATGTAGAGCAGCGTCATGGCGATAAAGAAGAGGATAAAGAGGCTCAGACCGTCCAGAGTTTTGCCCGCGACAAAATGATCCAGTGCATATCGGCCGTAAAGAGGAAGTCCGGCGTCGAATACACAGGAGAGCAGTCCGAGTGTGACCATCAGAAGGATGAGTCTGCGGTATTTTTTTACATAGGGCAGGAGTTTCGGGATCCCGAAAAAGGGGAGGCTTACCTGCTCTTCTTCATTTTCTTTCAAAGCTCTGCTCCTTCTGTCTGTATGTCGCAGATCTGCCGGTAGATACCGCCTGCCTGCATCAGTTCCTCATGGGTGCCTTCTTCGGCGATGCGTCCCTGGTCCAGTACGATGATGTGATCGGCCTGTTTCAGGGTAGTGATACGGTGCGAGATCAGGATGAGGCTCGCACCCTTTGTGTGTTCCTTCAGCGCGCGGCGTATCCGCGCATCCGTTTCCATATCCACGGCGGAAAGGGAATCGTCAAAGATCATGACCGGCGGATCCTTTACCAGGATCTGTGCAATGGCACAGCGCTGCTTCTGCCCGCCGGAGAGGGTCACGCCCCGTTCCCCGACGAAAGTCTCATAGCCTTCCGTAAAGCGTGCGATGGTCTCTTTCAGATCGGCTGTGGCAGCGGCTTTTTCCACTGCGGACATGTCGGGTTTCCCGGGCTGCGTTATCGCGATGTTTTCCGCCAGTGTACGGGAGAACAGGAAGGGTTCCTGCAATACCAGACCCACGCGGGAACGCAGCTCCTTCAGGGGGAGCTCGCGGATATCCCTGCCGCCGAGGGTGATGCGTCCGCAGTCTTTCGGAAGCTCATAAAGACGCTCCAGAAGATACATAAGAGTGGATTTGCCGGCGCCGGTCCCGCCGAGGATACCCAGGGTCTTTCCGGCCGGCAGTTCAAAGGAGACATCCTCCAGGACTTTCGGACCGTCGGCATAGGAAAAGCTCACATGCTCGAAAACGATATCGTTGGAAGAAGATGCGGCTTTGGCATCCTCCTGTATCGCTACGCTTTCCTCCACCGGGGAATCCAGGATATAGCGTATGCGCCCCATGGAAACACCCACGCGGCTCATATCCGAGATGACTCTTCCGAGCTCGCGTATGGGCCAGGCCAGCATGCTGTTGTAGGAGGTGAAGGCGATATAGGCCCCCACGCTGATGCTTCCCTTTACACAGCACACAGCGCCGACGACGGTGATCAGCATGATCTGCATCGCCGTGATGAAATCATTGGAACTCCAGAAAGCGGAAAGCCAGCCCATCAGGCGGATCCACATCTTTGTATAACTCTCGTTCTGTACCTCGAAGCGCTCCCTTTCGTAACGTTCCCGCCCGAAGGCCCTTACAACGCGTACGCCGGTGAGGTTTTCCTGGGCGATGGCCGAAAGATGTCCCTCTTCCTCATCCGCATGCCGGAAAGCATTTCCAATCTTATTGTGAAAGAAAAGGGAGTAGAGGATCACGATGGGGACAAAAGCTGCCGAAATGAAAGCCATACCGGTGTGGATGCGGAACATGAAGACCAGCGAGAGTACGATCAGGATGACGATACGGAAGAGTGCCGTCATCTGATCCGCCACAAAATTGCGTATGGTCTCCACATCCGAAGTGCAGCGTTGTATGATATCGCCAGTGTGGTTTTTGTCGTGCCAGGAAAAAGGCAGGTGCAGGATGTGGTCAAAGAGCCGGTCACGCAGGCGCTTGATCATTTTTTCGGTGCCGCGCACGTTCACCACATGGTAGAGATAACGGAAGAGCGCGGAAACCAGGGCAACGCCGGCTACGATGAGCGCGATGATCCAGAGCCGGGAGCGCAGAGCGTCCCGCCCGCCGAGATAAGTGATGGCATCCGCGACAAAAGGGGAAGAAGGGCTTTCACTGCCCAGCACATGATCCACCGTGTACTGCACCAGTTTTGGGGTGAGCATGTCGAGAAAGGCGGCAGCAATGGAAAAAAGGATCGCCGCGGCAAAATAGCGTTTACAGGAGCGGAACATATTAAAAGCGGCCTCCCCCTGAATCTGTGTTCCGATCCTGCAGGAAACGAAAATACTTAATGCTTCTCATCTTTTATTCTCCGGAGCTTGAGCCTGTACCAGCCGCGCAGAAGAACATGCACAAGACGGGGGCTGAGCTTTGCGATCAGCGCCGCTCCGCGGTTGATGGTCCGTGCACTGCTGTCGTTCGCGACACGGGGAGCCAGCTGCTTCATATCTTTATAGAGCCGGCGTAAAAAGCCTTCTCTGCTGTTTAAAGGCGTTTCCGACAGATCCTGGGCACAGGTTGAAAAATGCCGGCAGACAGCGGCTTTTGTGTATTCGGGGCGCAGACTGCGTATCGTTTTTACCATTTCGCGGCTGTGCCTGAAATAGGCGATCCTCCGCGAAGAGCTCGTGCTGTAGATCGTGCTGGAGCTGTGCTGCAGGTAGTGATAAGCGGGTTTCGGTCCCCATACCACCGTATCCGCCGCCATGAAAAGGCGGTAGATCGTGCCCATGTCTTCGGCTTCGGTCCCCTCCGGGAAGCTTACGCTGTCCCAGAGCTGTCTTTTACTGAGCATACCCCAGGGCACGCTCATGAAATGCTGCTGGTAGAGCAGTGCCGGCAGTGCTTCTCCGTTCCTGTACACGACGGCCTTTGCATCCCGGGGCTGCGGCGTGTGGGCGCATACCGCGACCTGTGCATCATTTGCCGCCAGGAGCGCGCGAAGGTATTCCAGATAATCCTTATCCACGGTATCGTCACTGTCGATAAATGCGATCAGTGAACCGCCGGCTTCCTTTACGCCACGGTTGCGTGCCGCTGCCGCGCCGCCGTGCTCGCAGTGGACCGCGCGGATCTGCGGATACATGGCAGCCAGCCGGTCGCAGAGCATGGCCGAGCCGTCTGTCGACGCGTCGTCGATCAGCAAAAGCTCCCAGCCCTTATCGCTCTGGGCCAGGATGCTGTCGACACAGCTCTGCAGATATTCTTTTGCCTGATAAACAGGGACGATGATACTTATTTTTTCCATAGGGCTATCATAGACTAATCTGACTTTATTTGCAAGGCAGTGCCATGATCCCGGCTCTGACCTTAAGTGTTTGAAAAGCATCAGCGGATAGTGTAATATGTTTCGGGGAAGAGGATCACGGAGTATATCGCATGAGCGGGACGCGGCAGAAAAAATATACGCAGCTCTTTATACTGGCATTTGTATGTGCCGGTTTTATCCATGTACTCGAAGTGGCAAGCCACAATATCCCCGATCCGAGCTATACGCTGGTAACACTTTTCTTCTGTCTGGTATTCATCATCTATCCCGTGATGCTCATATTCTGGATACAGTCCGTTCACGCCAGACTGCTGCCCTCCGCATCCAGGAGATATATGATAGCGACGGCAGTGCTGATGATCCTTTATCTCTGCCTGCGGGCGTTCCGATACCGTTTTACGGAAAGTGATATCGGCTTGAGATACGGCTGGTATGCCTATTACGTGCCGATGACGCTGATGCCCACGCTGTTCCTCTGTGTCTGCATCCGCATGGGCAGGGGCAGGAAGAAGCGCGGGGATGAGAGGCTTCTTCTGATACCGGGTATACTGCTGGCAATGATCGTAATGACCAATGACCTGCATCATTTTGTTTTTGTTCCCAAACCCGAAACCGAGCACTTTATCGGAAGCGGCGGCACCTATACTTATACGCCGCTCTTCTATCTGATCTATGCCTGGATAATCCTTACGGTCATCGCAGGTGTGATCATCCTGCTCAGGGAGAGCGGGCGCGGCAGGGGCTTTCGGAAGATGCTGCCGGTGATCATAGTGCTCGTTGTATGGATGGTGCTTCTGCAGCTTCATAATCTTAAGCGATTGTTTGAATTCATTCCGCCTTACGAAACCCCTGAGGTAAACATCTTTGCCATAGTGGCTGTCTTTGAGATCTGCATCAGGGAGCATCTGATCCCTCATAATGAGAATTATGCGGGGTTTTTCTCCAAACTGCCGATGCCCGTTATGATAACGGACAACAGTTTTACACCCGTGCATCATTCCGTCAATAGGATAGAAGCGGATGAGGAACAGCTTAAGGCCGCCCTTGATGAGGGAGTGTATCTGGAGCCTGATAAAAAGCTCATGGCCGGGAAGATACGCGGTGGTTATGTGTTCCGGATCGAAGATGAGAGTGAAGTACATAAGGCCAATGAGAGGCTGAAGGAAGCCAATGAACTGCTGGAGAGCGAAAATACCCTGATCGAATACGAGAATAAGCAGAAGGAAGAAAACGCCTATCTGAGCTCGCGCCACCATATCTATCACGAGATCGCGGAGAAGATGTATCCTTATCAGACCAGGATCAAACAGCTGCTGGACGAAGCCCGCCCCGGTGAAGCAGGCTTTATGGAGCGTATTGCATATATCTCCGTGCTCAACGCCTATGTAAAGCGTAAGACCAACTTCCTGCTGCTGGCTTCGGAATCGGATAAGACCGATCTGAACGAGCTGCAGCTGGCCGTATCCGAGTCGGGGAGATATCTTTCCTATGCGGGCGTAAAAACATCCGTGGATGAGAGAGGCTTTGCCGGGAAAGACGGCGCTGCGCTGAGGAATGCGGACAGTGTGACAGAGCTTTATGACAGCTTTGAGATGATAGCGGAACAGCTGATCGGAAAAGCCTCTCTTTTGATGGTGTCCTATGCGGATGAGGGACTTAAGCTGGCGACGGATATGAAGGAAGATCCGGACTTTTCCGGCTCTCTGCTTAAGGCGCAGATCAAAAAGAGCGAAGGCATAATGTACATCACGATCCCTCTTGAGAAAGGGGGTGAGCAGTGATGAGTGTGATGCAGGCACTGTGTTCCTCCGGGAAAGAAGCGCTTCTGGTGAGCGTGATGCTGCTTATCCTGCTGCAGGCGTTCATACTGCTGGCACTGCGGCGGCTGGGGCGCAAAGGCCTATTAGCGGCTCTGGCGTTTGCACAGTTTATACTGCTCTTTCTTATGTTCTTCCTGATGCTGGACGCAATATTTCATTATGGAGACCCGTCAAAGCCCAGGACCTGGCCGGTATTTACCACGGCCTTTGTCAGCATGCCGGTAATAACAGTTGTGGCTTTTGAGATCCTGTCTGCGGTCTATCTGGCAGTGGGCTTTTACAGGCTGAGGCGATACCGTAAGGAAAATCTGACACAGTGGGCGGTAAAAGAAGCCATAGATCTGCTGCCTGCGGGTGTTGCTTTTGCACAGAAGGACGGCGGGGTGGTACTGGCGAATCTGCTCATGAATGAGCTGCAGCTTAAGATAAGCGGAAAAAACATATCGGATATCGGCCTGCTTGCAGAGATCGCGGACAGGACGGAAGAAGGAGATGATGATAAACTTAAGGGCGTATACAGGGACGGGAACTCCGTATGGCAGTTCAGCAGGCAGAACATAGAGGAGAACGGAACGGAATATATGCAGCTGACGGCAACGGATATCAGCGCACAGGCAGCGATCAATGAGGAGCTTAAGGAGAAGAACAGCAGGCTTAAGCAGATCCGCGCACGACTGGAGATCTATAACCGTAAGGCAGAGCAGATCATCATCTCCAGGGAACTGCTGAATGCAAGAATGCAGGTGCATAATGAGACCGGGCATGTGCTGCTGGCGAGCCGCAGGTATATGGACAAGCCCGGTTCCGTAGATGAGGAGGCACTCTTAAATACCCTGAAGGTGACCAATACTTATCTGCTGCGTGAGTATGAGGAAGACGATACCCAGCGGGATCCTCTGAGTGAAGCCATAGAGATGGCAAAGGCCATAGGCGTGAACGTGAGCTTCAGCGGGATGATACCCGCGGAGGGATCACCCAGGAATATACTCTCAGTAGCCATAAATGAATGTGCGACCAACACCAGGAAGCATGCGAATGGGGATGAACTTAAGGTAGATGTCCTGGAAGAGGATGGCTTTATCAGCTTTCGTGTGAGCAGTAATGGGGAGAGCCCGAAGAAAAATATAAACGAGACGGGCGGTCTGCTTACGCTGCGCACGGTTGCGGAGAATGCCGGCGGCGGCATGAAGATAAGTATGCAGCCGGAATTTTGTATCGATATCAGGATACCTGCGGTGTTAACGCAAACAAGCTGAAGGCGGAGTTTGAGTTCAGCGGCCTCAGGAAGCGAAGGATCTTTTTGAAAGGGGAAGAGAATTGAGCGGAAAGATCAGGGTAGTGATAGCGGACGATCAGTATGTGGCCAGGGGCTTTTTTGAGATGCATGTGAAGATGGCTGCGGATTATGAACTGCTGGCATCCTTATCTGCGGCGGAACAGGCGGTGGAATACTGTCGGAAAAACAGCGTGGATCTGGTTATCCTGGATGTGATGATGAAGCACGGGCTGGACGGCCTTACCTGTGCGGAAACCATAAAGAACAATAATCCAAGGGTAAAGGTGATACTTGCCACGTCTACGGCTGAGTATCAGTGGATCGAAAAGGCAAAGCAGGCCGGAATAGAGAGCTTCTGGTTTAAGGAATATGATGAGCGTTCCCTGCTTGAAGTGATGGACCGCACCGTGAAGGGAGAACATGTATATCCCGGAGCGCGGCCGGATCCGGAGCTGGGAGATGCAAAGAAATCCGAGTTAAGTGAGCGCGAACTGGAGATACTGCGTGAGCTTACCACCAACCGTTCCAACGAAGAGATAGCCGAGCGCTACTGTATATCGGTAAATACGGTAAAGCGGCATATACAGAACATGCTGGCAAAAACGGGCTATACCAACCGCCTTGAACTGGCGGTCAACGCCAAGGCCCTTGGCCTGGTGGTCCATGATGATGACAGGACGAAGGGGTAACGAAAGTTACCTCTTATTCTTTTTTTCAAAAATGGTTCTTGCGGGTGATGCGGGGAGGACGGCGAAAGTATTATCATCAACTCAGGATGCCGGGGAGGAGGTGCAAGGATCCGTGGGCGATAGGAAAAGAGTCGTGATAGCAGATGATCAGTATGTCGCAAGGGGCTTCTTTGAGATGTACGTAAAGATGTCTGTGGACTTCGAACTGGCTGCCTCCTTTGCATCGGCAGAACAGGCTGTGGAGTATTGCTGTAAAAATCCTGTGGAACTGGTGATCATGGACGTGGTGATGAAGCAGGGGCTGGACGGGCTGACCTGCGCGGAGGCGATAAAGAACAATAACCGCAATATTAAGATAATACTGGCCACCTCTACCGCAGAATACCGCTGGATCGAGAAGGCAAAGAAAGCCGGCATCGAGAGCTTCTGGTTTAAGGAATATGACGAAAGCTCTCTTCTGGAAGTGATGGATAAAACGATGAAGGGCATATCGGTATATCCAGGCAGGGAGCCGGATCCGGAGCTGGGGGAAGCGAAAAAATCCGGGTTCAGCAAACTGGAACTGGATATACTGCGGGAGCTGACTGCCAACCGTTCGAATGAAGAGATCGCGGAGAAATACGGGCTCACAGTTAACACACTGCAGAGCCATATCCGGAGCATGCTATTAAAGACCGGCTGTTCTAACAGGCTGGAACTTGCTGTAAATGCGAAGAATCTGGGCTTTGTGGTCCACGATGATGACATGAAAAAATTCTGATCTGTTACATGATCATATCTTCAATATAAATCCTGACCATATCTTGACCATATCCTGACCGTTTTCCTGACTATAATTCTGTATTCTTATCCCGGACAAGACATTCCTGCGGAGTTTGCCGCCGACCGAAGGGAGGGGCATTACCGATTGCGAATGGTCGTAGGGAGCCGTGGTCAATTGGTTTTTTATTCACTTTATGGAAATGATCAAAAGGAGACCGGGATATGAGTAAAAAGGATATATATCCGCTTATAGGTTTTGTGTGGCTGTTATGCTGCGTTTATCAGCTCATAAACGATAATATGTTTATGGCTGTTGTTTCAGCCATAATTTCAGTTCTGCTTTTTGTACTGGCTATATAATAGGAATCCGGAAGTAAAAGACCGGGAGCATGATTTGACTTTACTTGCATGGTAGTGGTATAATTCTCTACTTGTGGGAGTGTTGAAAATCATGATGAATAAAAATACCAATCTGCGCGTTGGCATCGATGTGGGTTCGACCACGACCAAGATCGCCATCGTTGAAAACGGGGAACTGAAATATCATAAGTATATCAGGCATTTTGCGAAGCAGCGCGAGAGCGTGATCAGCCTTATGCGCGAGGCGGAGGAACAGATCGGGGATGCGGAGGTGCTGCTCTGCATGACGGGCTCCGGCGCGCGCAGGATCGCCGAAAGCACCGGCGTGGCCTTTACGCAGGAGGTGGTCGCCAATTCCCTCGCACTGAAAAAGCAGTACGAAAGGATCGGTACCGCCATTGAGCTGGGCGGACAGGACGCCAAGATCATCTTCTTTAAGGATGACGATCTGGGCGAACCCCAGGTTTATGACATGCGCATGAACGGCAGCTGCGCGGGCGGAACGGGTGCTTTTATTGACGAGATCGCCGCAGTTCTGAACGTTTCGGCGTCGGAGCTGAACGAAATGGCGGAGCACGGCAGCTCGGTCTATGACATTTCCGGACGCTGCGGAGTGTTTGCCAAGACGGACATCCAGGCGCTTCTGAATCAGGGTATCAAAAAGGAAGACATCGCGCTTTCTTCTTATCACGCCATAGCAAAACAGACCATAGGCGGTCTTTCCCAGGGACTGGATATCAAGCCGCCGGTAGCCTTTGAGGGCGGACCGCTCACCTTCCATCCCCGTCTGGGCAAAGTCTTCGCTGAGAGGCTGGAGCTGAAACCGCAGGATATCATCGTACCGGAATGCCCGGAAATGATGGTTGCCTGGGGCGCGGCCCTGTCCGTCGACGAACTGCACCGGGATACGGAAGCCATGAGTATGAGCGCACTGGTCGAAAAGCTGGAAAGCACGGCGGATGCGGATAAGGAAGAAGAGGAAAAGGGAGAACGTTACTTCGGAAGCGCGGAAGAGCTGAAGGCCTTCCGGGAGAGACATAAAAAAGCACCCGTCCCGGATTATCATCCCGCTGCCGGCGAGAAGGTGCAGGCGTATCTCGGGATCGATTCCGGTTCCACGACTACCAAGCTGGTGCTGATGAACGAGGAAGGCGAGCTGATCGACTCCTTCTATGCATCAAATAAGGGCAATCCTCTGGATGTGGCGAAAAAAGCCCTTCTGGATCTGTATAAGAAATATGAGGACGCCGGAGCGGAGCTTGAGATCCTCTCGGCGGCGTCCACCGGTTACGGCGAATTCCTTTTCAACAAGGCCTTCCGTACGGAGTCCCATCTGGTAGAGACCGTGGCGCACGCCATGGCGGCGTCCCGTTATGTGGAGGATCCCAGTTTTATCCTGGATATCGGCGGGCAGGACATGAAGGCCATCTGGCTGGAAAAGGGCATCATCACCAATATCGTGGTGAACGAGGCCTGCTCTTCCGGCTGTGGTTCTTTCCTGGAAAACTTTGCCCGTACCCTTCATATCGAAACGGAAGAGATCGCGGATGCGGCCTTCCGCTCCGAGGCTCCGGCCAAGCTGGGCAGCCGCTGTACCGTCTTCATGAACAGCTCCATCATTACGGAGCAGAGAAACGGCAGCCTTCCGGACGATATCATGGCCGGTCTGTGCCGTTCCATCATCGAGAATGTATTTACCAAAGTGATCCGTGTGCCGAATATCGATTCCCTCGGAAAGCGCATCGTGGTGCAGGGCGGTACCTTCCAGAACGACGCCGTGCTGCGCGCTATGGAGCAGTATGTGGGACGCGAGGTGATACGGGCGCCCTATGCGGGGCTGATGGGAGCCATCGGCTGCGCACTGAATGCCCGCGAGAAGGCGCATGAAAACGGTTTTATACGGACGTTCTTAAACCGTAAGGAGCTGGAGAGCTTCAGCTATAAGCAGGAAGCCAATTCTCCCTGCCCTTACTGCACCAATCACTGCAGACGCACGATCCTGAGTTTCAGTACCGGCGACAGCTGGGTGACCAACAACCGCTGCGAGCGCGGCGAGGTGCTGGGCGATCCGAAGGATAAGAACGTGCAGCAGCGGATCCGCGATATCAACAACCGGACCGACAAGCCCGTGAACATCTACGAGACACGCCGCCGCCTGCAGAATATGGATTATCCTTTCGAGCAGCTCCTTCCGGATCAGGGGATCACCATCGGTATCCCGAGAGTCCTGAATTTCTGGGAAGGCCTGCCTTTCTGGAGCACCTTCTGGAAGGCGCTGGGCTTCGGGCTCAAGCTTTCGCCGGTCAGCACACGCGAGATCTATGAAAACGGTATCCATGCGGTGCCTTCGGATACGGAGTGCTTCCCGGCAAAACTGGTGCACGGACACATCCGCGAGCTGGTAAAGATGAAGGTGGACCGTATCTTCATGCCCGAGATCGTGGTCATGCCTTCGGAGAATAAAGAAGAGACCAGTTTCTCACGCTGCGCCCTGGTAAAGGGTTATCCCATCGTGATCAAGAATTCCGATAATCCCATGGATAAATACGGGATCCCCTTCGATTCGCCGTATTTTTACTGGTACACGGATGAGGACAGGGAGAAGCAGCTCTGCGATTATATGAAAGAAAGCTACGGTATTGATGAGCTGACCACCAGGCAGGCCGTGGAGATGGCCTCCAATGCGCAGAAGCATTATACGGAAGAGCTTAAGGAAGCCGGAAAGATGGTGCTGGAGGGCGTGAAGCAGAACGACGGCTTTGCCGTGGTGCTGGCCGGGCGGCCTTATCATAACGATCCGCTGGTGAACCATGAGCTGCCGGAACTGCTGGTAAACATGGGCGTTCCCGTGCTCACGGCCGATGCCCTTCCGGATCTGGCGGATGTGGAACTGCGGGATTCCCGTATCGATATCGTGAACAACTTCCATGCGCGTATGCTGGGATCGGCCATACTGGCGGCCCAAAACCCGCAGCTGGAGTATATACAGATCGTGAGTTTCGGCTGCGGCCATGATGCCGTGCTTTCCGACGAGATCGTCCGCATGATGAAGGAGATCTCGGGCAAGGCTCCGCTGATCCTGAAGGTGGACGAGAGCGACGCCCAGGGGCCGCTGCGTATCCGTGTGCGCAGTTTTATCGAGACGATAAAGCGGAAACGGAAGATGGGGATCACCCAGGATGTAAAGCCGCTGCCGCCTCCCTATCCCGTGAAGTTTACGAAGAAAGAGCGGAAGGAAAAGACGGTGCTGGTACCCAACAGTTCCCACGCCTTCTGCCAGATCATGAGTTCCGCTTTTGCATCGCAGCATATCAAGACCGTACCGCTGGAAGTGGGACGTGAGGAAGCCATAAAGCTGGGTAAGCGTTATACCCATAATGATATCTGTTTCCCTGCCCAGATCGTCATCGGCGAGATCCTCGCCGCGCTGCGCAGCGGAAAATACGATACGAA
>JAEELW010000048.1 GCA_016282915.1 Lachnospiraceae bacterium
ACGGGGAACTGAAGCTGATTGACTTCGGGGCCGCCCGTTTTTTTGACAATAATGATGCGAAGAGCCTTACGGTGATCCTGAAGCACGGCTATGCGCCGCCGGAGCAGTACCAGAGTGACGGAAGGCAGGGGCCGTGGACGGACGTCTACGCCCTTTCCGCGACCATGTACCGGATGCTGAGCGGTATCGTGCCGCAGGAGGCGACGGAGCGCGTCCTCGCAGCGGATAAGGTGGAGCCGCTGAAGCGGCTCGTGAGCGATATCCCGGATCATATATCCGCTGCGATGGATCATGCGCTGAAAACGGATATCGGGAAGCGGTGCGGAAGCGTTTCGGATTTTGCGCAGGAACTGCATAGCGGGCCGAAAAAGAATCAGGGCTTAATGATCGCGATCTCGGCTGCAGCAGTGCTTTTGCTGCTGGCCGGCGGCATCCTTGCGTTTGTGCTCGCATCCGGAAACAGGGATAAAGGGAACGGCAGAAAGGAACAGACGGCTTCCGTAAAGGATGGGGAAACGGTGACAGAGCCGGAAGAAATTAAGGAAGAGCCCGGGGAAAAGGATGAAGCGGAGAAGCAGAAGCCATTAACGAAAGAAGAGCTGCTCGCACGTATTTCCATGGTGTCGGACGATCCTGTCGTTGAAAGTCTTTCAGGGGATTATGACGGGGACGGAGAGGAAGAAGTATATGCTTTCTGTAAGGATGCGTATCAATATGTGCTGTGGCATTCCGGCAGAAAGGATCTGAGTATAAAAGGATATTATTCCGATATCGGAGATCCGCAGAGTATCGTAGACAGTCTGGCGGAGGAGGCTGAAGACCCCTCCCGTATCCATTATGAAGAGGATACGACGAAGCCGCTGCAGGAGCTGTCTGAGGACGAATTGCTGGCAAAGATAAAAGCAGTAGAGAATGATGCGGAATTGCTGGAAATAAAATATGATGACTATGATGGAGACGGGATCCATGAGCTTTTTTGTATTTCCGTGGATGGTCGGGATCTGCAGAATTCAAATCCAAATGCGATAACGCTGTCGCTATGGTTTGCCGATTCCCGGACCGTATACAGAGAAACCATTCCTGATGTCTGGGGGATGTGGTATGGAGTATTGGAGGACGCGCAGGACTTTATTAGCAATGTTGTACAGTTTGGAAAGATAAAGCATTATATAGTCCAATATCGGAATGCTATGTTTACCAAAATATATGAGACGGATATGTTCGGTTACGAGGATGGGAAGATCGTGAAAGTAGGATCGATAACGCCTGATGTGGCTGTATGGCTCGAGCGAAAAGGCTCAAAGACCTATGTTTCCGAGCAATATTATACAAGGTTTAGTTTTCCGGATGTTTTTTCAATTTCAGATTGGCATGCCTCTACGGCGGAATTTGAAGTGTTTTACATGAATCATCAATATTATACATTTGCATCCTTCCGCGTGAATGAAGACTTTCTGTACAGATTTGAGAACGGTAAGGAGATCATAAGTCAGGTGCATGAGGCGTTATGCGGCTCGGATACCCTTCCCGATACGGATATCCTCGATAAGATATTATATTCGGGAGATGACTATATCTACATGGTATATGAGTGCTGGGAGGATCTGAATGATAAAGAATACTGGGATGATATATTGCAGGGCGAAGATTTGAGCGCGGCAGTAGAGGCCGGCCGGATCGATTTAGAAGATGCTGTTTTAGAGCAGGATGAGATACCGGTAGATATGCGCTGCGCAAAGATCAAGGTGGAAGATAAACGGCTGGCCTTTGAAAGTATTGAGGCAGGTGATCGTTTGGAACACGGTCCGTTTAATAATTTATATCCGAACCTGATCCGCTTTGTGGAGGAGTGACGGAATAATCTGCAGGGCAAAATATATCGGGAAGGAAATGTAAATAATCATAGGGAGATAATAAGTGAGGTATGAAGATCTGTTCAAAATGCGGAGCAGCTCTCGAGGCAGGAGATGCTTTTTGCGCAAATTGCGGGACGGCATATCGGGAGACGGAGCTTTCGGGATCCCAGCCGGTCCGGAAGGCGGATAAGAATGGAAAAAAGGTATTATTGTTCGTTACGCTTGCTTTAGTGGCCGCAGGAGTTCTTTTTTTATTCATTTTTTTTGTGGTGCGGGGAAACAGGGAAAGAAGGATTTCGGAAAAACTGGAACTGGCGGTGCGTTACCTGGATGAACTGGATTACGACAGAGCAGTGGCGGAGTATAGAGCCATACTGGATATTGATCCGAAATGCGTTGATGCGTATCTGGGAATGGCTGAAACGTATGAGCGCATGGGGGAGGAAGACCGGGCGCTCGATATCCTCAGAGAGGGAGACAGGGAAACGGATGCGCGCGAGATCAAAAGTGAACTGAAGCGTTTAAAGAGCAATGAGGAAGCAGTGGCGGAAGTGAGCGTTACGCCGACGGCCGCCCCTACCCCGACGATATCACCTTCTCCTACGGAGATACCGGAAGCGGAAAACACGGAATGGAAGGCGGCTTTTCTCCCGCTTGTGGAAGAACGCAACAGGGCGGACGCGACGGACGGATTAAATAATGAGGAACCTTATGCCCTGATCTATCTGAATGATGATGAGATACCGGAGCTTGTGATGTGGGGAACGGATTACGATGTGAATGTGTATGCCTGTATCGACGGGGAAGCGCAGCAGATCTTCAATGCCTATTTCGGAACAAGGGGACGTGGGGCGGAGTATTGTCCGCGAACGGGATATCTGAGTTTTACCGCTTATGGCGGAGCGGGAGAATCCTGGTGGACCGCTTATGATCATTTTGACGGAAGAGAAGTATCTAATGTTGGGTATACAGAGGAGTATTACTATTACGACATCAACGGAAACGGATATCTGGATGAAAATGAAGAATGGTCCGAGGAAGCGGTCATGTATACGATCGACGGAAGGGAAGTTACGAAGGAAGAACATGACAGCTACCCGAACAAGGGGACTTATGTATCTTTTTGGGACCAGGATCTGCTGTCGTCCTACGAAGAGATCATTGGCCGCTTAAAGTAAGGATTCTGTATCCTGGCAGAAAAAGGAATTTTATGAGGAGTCAAGGGGCAAAGGACCGGCAGTAAAGCGTTTTGCATGAATAGATCGGACAGGATAGGAAAGGGACTTCTATGAATATGGATAAGCTTTGCATGGGCTGCATGCAGGAAAGATATGAGAATGAAGCCTTCTGCGGGTATTGCGGGTATAAACACGGTGATGAAAACTCCTCCCGCTGCCTGCGTGCGGGGACGCTCCTCCGGGAAAGATACCTGATCGGAAAAGTACTGGGGGAAGGCGGCTTCGGCATCACTTATATCGGTTTTGATCAGACGCTTCAGAAGCGTGTGGCAGTCAAGGAGTATTTCCCTTCCGAGCTGGTGACCCGGGATACGTCTACCGGGGAAAAGACCGAACTGTCGGTACTGACCGGGGGCAGTGCGGAGCAGTATAAGAAGGGGCTGGAGCGATTTGTGAAGGAAGCGGAAAACCTGGCCCGCTTTAACAGCCTTTCCGGCATCGTTTCGGTAAAGGATTTCTTTTATGAGAACAATACGGCCTACATGGTGATGGAATACATCGATGGCGTCACGCTGACGGAGTATCTGGAGGCACACGGAGGGAGACTTCCCTGGCAGCAGGTGAATGAGATGATGCGTCCGCTCATGGACTCGCTCCAGACCGTTCACCGGGCGGGGATCATACACCGTGACATCAGCCCGGATAATATCATGATAACGAAAAACGGGGAACTGAAGCTGATCGACTTCGGTGCCGCCCGTTTTTTTGACAATAATGATGCGAAGAGCCTTACGGTGATCCTGAAGCACGGCTATGCACCGCCGGAGCAGTACCAGAGTGACGGAAGGCAGGGGCCGTGGACGGACGTCTACGCCCTTTCCGCGACCATGTACCGGATGCTGAGCGGAATCGTGCCGCAGGAGGCGACGGAACGCGTCCTCGCAGCGGATAAGGTGGAGCCGCTGAAGCGGCTCGTGAACGATATCCCGGATCATATATCCGCTGCGATCGATCATGCATTAAAGACGGATCCCGGGAAGCGGTGCGGAAGCGTTTCGGATTTTGCGCAGGAACTGCAAAGCGGGCCGAAAAAGAATAAGGGCCTGGTGATCGCGATATCGGCAGCAGCGGTCCTCCTGCTGCTGGTCGGAGGAATCCTTGCGTTTGTGCTCGCATCCGGAAACAAGGATAAAGGAAACGACAGAAAGGATCCGACGGCATCCGTAAAGGATGGGGAGACGGGAGAGAACGGGAAAGACGGGCAGGGAAAGAACATATATACAGAAGACGAGCTGTATACGATGATCGTTGACAAATGCGGCTCGGAAGCGCTAAAGAGCATTTATCATGATTTTGACGGGGATGGTCATGATGAACTCTTTGCAATTGTCGAACATCCGACGAAGAAGGATGAAAAGGAGTACCGTCTCTGGTATGCGGAAGAAGACGGTACTACAGGGATGTATGAAGACAGAAGATATGAGCGTATGCATGGGGAACTTCAGGAGGCTTCCGTATTGCATTTCGCAAATGCGGAACATTTCTATGTCCGATTCCTTAGTAACGACGGAACAACGGATTCCCACAGCTTCGGATACCGTGACGGAAAGGTCGCGGAGATCTACTCGGGAGATGCGGTTCTGGTATGCGAAGGCGGAAAAGTATATTCTTATGAAAGGAAGCGGGGTTATGATTATGAAAATGGAGAGATACGGCATTGTGAGATTCAGTATACAGACGGCGTATATGCCGGGATAGGCTATAATATCCTTACGAAGAAGGAGATCTGCGAAAAGAGCGGCGGAAAAGAAGCTCTGGATGAGGGACTGCAGGATATACACGATATGGAAAAGGATTATCCCTATCAGGTAGCGACTCTGGGCTATTATAGCCCGGACGGGCATATCTATATGGAAGTTCATAGTTTCAGGGATCTTTCGGATCTTACAAAGGCAGAAGATGAATTGTATCCCTGGGAAGCCGGAGCCGGATGGAATCGGGACTATAACACTTTTGATGGATACCTGCCGGAGGATTACCGCTCGGAATATCTGGATCTTATTTATGACGGAAACGGCATACGATATGAAGGGACGGTTGAAGCATTACCTCCGTGTTCGGATCGTTTTCGTAAGCATTTTCCGAAGTTTGTGCCGGAAGATTTCATGGCCGGGGGCCGGGATGACAGTGAGGAAAACCTGAAACGGCTTGTTAAGGAACATGTGGGATTCCTTGACAATGAGAATGTTGTAATGCTTGATCATGAGTGGTATGGTGAATATCCGGAATTCCTATATGACGATTTTGATGGGGATGGACATCATGAGATCTATGCAGTTTTTGTGGGGGCTGATAAAAGAACGAGTTTCAGTCCATATCCCTGTGGGGGGGGGTAATCTATAACATTATTAAAGAAGTATGCTATTGTGATGAAAGTGGAATCGTAACAATGGCATTAAGGGAATTAATGTATGGCGGTGAAGAAATGAAAACAGCGGCTTTCGGAAAGACAAGGCTTTGCATGGATCCGTCGAACGAAGTGTATGAGCTTCGTAATGAAGAGCTTTATGCTATACCGGTGATGGAAGGTGAGGACTGGATAATAGAAAAGGAAGGAGTTACCGGTACCGTTTCGGATCACGGGGATCCTCCTGAATCGGAGGATTATACGTTTTGGTATATCGATGGAGAATTCGTGGAATGTGCTTCGCTCGAGATCGATATGGATTATTTTGAACGTCTTGGCGGTTCGGAGAAGCTTATCGAAGAGGCTGTGCAAAATTTAGGCTATGATAATGATATTGACAGTATCCTATTATGCAGCGATGATCATATATACGTAAATATGGAGGGTGAAAGAAATCTGTATCTGATCCTGAAAAAAACGGGAAATACCGTGGAATATGAGAATATTGGCAGCTGGAGGTACTTGCGACGGAATAGAGTGACGCCGCATAAACCCTATTACCCGGTACTCGATAACGAAGAAGAATGAATTTCAGATATAAGGAATTACCTGTCTATGAAAGTTTGGAGAAGGTTTCGGAATGCGGTCACCTTCTCATAGACGATATATAAAGCACTAAAACTTCCCACATTAAAATTGGGATTGCTCCTATATTATATTACAAAGAATAAAGAGATATATGATAAAAAAGGTCCGTTCCCGTGCGAGGAGTTTGATGTGAGCGATAAAATTCTTTTGTTGTAGCTGCAGTTTTTGAAAAACAGGATGATACACTTGTTTTCAGTGGGTATGAATATGGAGAGAGCGCGCTTACATCTGGACTTGGATTTAAAAGTATACTTCCGGAGATGTGAAATATGGAAATAAGAAGACTTTGCATGGGCTGCATGCAGGAAAAATATGAGAATGAAGCCTTCTGCGGGTATTGCGGGTATAAACACGGTGATGAAAACTCCTCCCGCTGCCTGCGTGCGGAGACGTTTCTCCGGGAAAGATACCTGATCGGAAAAGTACTGGGGGAGGGCGGCTTCGGCATCACTTATATCGGCTTTGATCAGACGCTTCAGAAGCGTGTGGCGGTCAAAGAGTATTTCCCTTCCGAGCTGGTGACACGGGATACATCGAGCGGGGCAAAGACCGAACTGTCGGTACTGACCGGGGGGAGTGCGGAGCAGTATAAGAAGGGGCTGGATCGTTTTGTGAAGGAAGCGGAAAATCTGGCCCGCTTTAACAGCCTTTCCGGCATAGTATCGGTAAAGGATTTCTTTTATGAGAACAATACGGCCTACATGGTGATGGAATACATCGACGGCGTCACGCTGACGGAGTATCTGGAGGCACACGGAGGGAGAATTCCCTGGCAGCAGGTGAATGAGATGATGCGTCCGCTCATGGACTCGCTCCAGACCGTTCACCGGGCGGGGATCATACACCGTGACATCAGCCCGGACAATATCATGATAACGAAACACGGGGAACTGAAGCTGATTGACTTCGGGGCCGCCCGTTTTTTTGACAATAATGATGCGAAGAGCCTTACGGTGATCCTGAAGCACGGCTATGCGCCGCCGGAGCAGTACCAGAGTGACGGAAGGCAGGGG
>JAEELW010000049.1 GCA_016282915.1 Lachnospiraceae bacterium
ATATCGTAACGGAACGCGTGAACGCGTCATTTTTTTTGACCATAGGTTAGTCACGTCTAATAAAAGTGATGCAAGTGAAACATATGTTTCGGAAGAGTCTTTCAGTGGGGAAGATTTAAGATCATATCATGAAAGAGGGAGGGGGATGTCATAGAGGAAAAGCTTAGCTGCAGAGTTTTGAAAACTGAGAAAAAGCAATTGACCTTAACATCATCAGGATAAATACGGGAGGGAAAAATGGAACGGAAAAAAAAGAAAAGAGGGACACTGGGCTGGATTCTGGAATTTGCGGGAATGAACAAAAGCGCCTACCTGCTCAGTGTGATCATGGCGATCATCAGCGTGCTGGCGGGCTTTCTGCCGTACCTGTTTGTTGCAAAACTGGTAAGGGCGATGATAGACGGTGAAAGGGATCTGCATTTCTATCTGGGGCAATGCGGTATGATCACAATATGCTGGCTGGTCAGCAGGATCTTTCATACGCTTTCAACGACACTGTCCCATAAGGCAACCTTTGGCGTGCTGGCGGAGATACGCAGAAGACTGACGAAGAAGCTGAGCCGCATGCCGCTGGGGGATGTGCTGGAAGCGGCTTCCGGTTCGTATAAAAACATCATCGTGGAGCGTGTGGATTCCATTGAGACTACGCTTGCGCATATCATTCCGGAAGTGATATCAAACGCCGTGGTTCCGATCGGGATCTTTGTGATCATGCTTTCGGTCGACTGGCGTCTGGCCCTGCTCTCCCTGATCAGTGTTCCCGTGGGAATGATCTTTTACAGCCTGATGATGGTTGGGGCGGGCGACAGCTACCGGAACACGATCGTAAAGACCAAGGCTCTGAATGATACTGCGGTGGAATATATCAACGGGATCGAGGTGATCAAGGCTTTCGGGAAGACAAGGTCTTCCTATGAGAAATTCCGTATCGCGGCAAAAGAAGGCGCGGACTGTTTCATTGAATGGATGAGGCGGTGCAACCTCTGGCAGAACCTGGCGATGTCGTTTCTGCCGGCGCAGCTTCTGTCGCTTCTTCCTTTTACTGCCTGGTTTTACATGACGGGACGCGTCGACGGAGCAGATGCCTTATTGATGATCATTTTATCGCTTGGACTGGTATCTCCCTTCATGGTGCTTGCCGGACACGTAGACAATATGGGAAAGCTGGGGACCATCATTGCGGAAGCGACAGCGATCCTTGAAAAGAGAGAGATGGAACGTCCGGAAGTGATGCGGCAGGAGCCGCAGGGAAATGAGATCGTATTTCATGAGGTTCATTTCGGATATAAAGAGAAAGAGGTGCTTCATGGGATCGATCTTAAGATCCGGGAGGGCAGCGTGAACGCGCTGGTGGGGCCTTCCGGCTCCGGAAAATCAACGATCGCAAAGCTGATCGCATCTTTCTGGGATATGGACAAAGGAAGCATCAGCTACGGAGGCGTGGACATCAGGGAATTCCCGCTTGCGGAATATAATAAAAAGATAGCCTATGTTTCGCAGGATAATTATCTTTTTGACGAAACGGTGATGGAAAATATCCGTATGGGACGCCCCGGTGCGACGGATGAGGATGTGCGCAATGCGGCGAAGGCCTGTGGCTGTCATGACTTTATCATGAACCTCGAAAAGGGCTACGATACGATCGCGGGCGGTGCCGGAGGACATCTCTCCGGAGGCGAGAGACAGAGGATCAGCATCGCAAGGGCGATGCTGAAGGATGCGCCGGTCGTGATCCTTGATGAGGCAACGGCCTATACGGATCCGGAAAATGAAGCGATCGTGCAAAGCAGCGTAGCGAAGCTGGTCAAAGGGAAAACGCTGATCGTGATCGCCCACAGGCTTTCCACGATCACGTCGGCTGATCAGATCATCCTGGTAAACGACGGGAGTATCGAAGCGGTCGGGACGCAGGAGGAACTGCTGCAGAACTCGCAGCTGTATCGCGATATGTGGGAAGCACATATTTCATATAAGGACTCGGAGGTGGCGTAATGTTCAGGACATTGAAAAAATTCTTTGATTTCTGTGACCGGGAAAACCGCAGCAAGCTGTACCTGGCTCTGGTACTGGGGATATTCAAGGCGATGTTTTCCATGCTCCGCATCCCGGCGGCCGGCGTAGTGCTGCAGGGTATACTTGAGAACAATATGACGATGAAAAATGTGTGGATCTCTTTATCGATCATGGGGGTCTCGGTTCTGGGGCAGGTGCTGGTCGGCTTAAAGACCACGATGCTTCAGTGCGAGGGCGGCTACAATACCTGCAGCGCAAAACGTGTGGAGATCGCGGAGCATTTAAGATACCTTCCCATGGGATATTTTAACGCGAACAGTCTGGGACAGATCACGAATATCACAACGAACACCATGGAGCAGCTGGCGGATGTGGCGACGCTTGTCGTCATGATGACAACGCAGGGTATCGTGACCACCGCCGTGATCTTTCTCTGCTTCCTGTTCTTTGACTGGCGTATCGCGCTGATCCTGCTTTTCGGGATACTGGTATTTTCTTTTTTCAATACCATGATGCAGAAGGCGACGATCCCGGTGGCTCCCAGAAAGGCGCGCGCGGATGAGAGTCTTGTGAGCGCCGTGATCGAATATGTACAGGGGATAGCGGAGGTAAAGAACTATAATCTGACCGATAAGTCTGCAAAGAAGCTGGAGGCGGCCATTACGGAAAAGCAGGCGTCGGATACAAAAATGGAGTATACGGTCATTCCATTCATGTGCCTGCAGGGCATTACGACGAAGCTTACCGGAGTGCTGATAACGATAGCGGCTGTATGTTTTTATCTGAACGGATCCCTGTCGCTCCTTTATGCGATCCTTCTGGTGATCTCGTCCTTTATGGTCTATGAGAGCCTGGATCTGATGGGGGGCTTCTCGGCGTTGATCCGTAATGTGGATATCATCGTGGAACAGGTAAATAAGGTGCTTTCCCTCCCGCCCATGGATATCGAAGGGAAGGATATGAAGCCGGAGAGCATGGATATAGAGCTGAAGAACGTATCCTTTGCGTATGAGAATAAAAAGATCATCGATGATATTTCCGTGAAGATACCGGAAAATACCACAACGGCGATCGTAGGCCCCTCGGGAGGAGGCAAGACGACGCTGGCAAATCTTATGGCGAGGTTTTGGGATGCGGATGAGGGCGAGGTCCTTCTTGGAGGGAGAAATGTCAGGGAATACAGCTTTGACAGCCTGATGAGGAATTTCAGCTTTGTGTTCCAGAGGGTTTATCTCTTTGAGGATACCATCGCCAATAACATACGTTTCGGGGAGCCTGACGCATCCATGGAAAGGGTCGTCGATGCGGCAAAGAAGGCAAGATGCCATGATTTTATCATGAGTCTGCCGGACGGGTATGAAACGCGCATCGGCGAAGGAGGCGCTTCGCTCTCGGGCGGAGAGAAGCAGCGGATCTCCATTGCGCGCGCCATCCTGAAGGACGCGCCGGTCATCATACTGGACGAAGCTACGGCAAATGTGGATCCCGAAAATGAGGCGGAACTCAGTAAAGCGGTCGAGGAACTGACGCGCGATAAGACGATCTTCATGATCGCGCACCGTCTCAAGACCGTACGGAAAGCCGATCAGATCCTGGTCATTGAAAACGGACGGATCGCGCAGCAGGGAACGCATGACAGCCTGATGCGGGAAGACGGTATATACAGGCGCTTTGTTTCGGAGAGACAGGAGGCGGTTTCCTGGAAGATCGCGTAGGAGGGACGGGAAGTGATTTTTCGGGCTTATGGAAAACTATTGTCACGCAGATATGGATCAGGCCTTTAAGAAGAAGGAACTGCTGTATGTGCATGAAGAAGTGATAAGAATGGTAAGCAGTATATTGTGGGAGGCATGAGATGACATTTGAAGAGTTTGGAACGGAACATGAAAAAAAGATGATGCTTCTGCCCGGAACCTGTTGTGACTGGCAGACGAATTTCTGTAATGTCCTGTCAAGACTGGAAGAGAAGTATCATCTGATCTGTGTGAACTATGACGGATTTGACGGGAGTGATGTGATCTTTCCGGATATGATCACGGTTACGGAAAAGATCGAAAAGTATATTAGGGAAAAGCACGGCGGGCGGCTGGATGCGGCACTTGGGTCATCTCTGGGATCAACGTTTGTCGGGCAGCTGATAATGCGGCAGAAAGTGCATATCGATCACGGGATCTTCGGAAGTCCGGATCTGGATCAGAGCGGCAAAGTATCTGCGAAACTGCAGTCCATGCTGGTAGTACCGCTGCTTACGAGCTTTACCAAAGGGGAAAAGAAAAAGCAGAAGACAAAGGAGCTTTTGAAGAAAACGTTTTTGATGACAGATGAGGTCGCGGATCAGTTTATGGCCTGCTTTTCCAAATTTAGCCCGGAATCGATCAAAAACGAATACTATACCGATCTGCTGACCCATCTGCAGAACGATATACGGGTAGAGCATACGAAAGCGCATTTTATCTATGCGAAAAAAATGGGAGAAAAGTATCTAAAGCGTTACAGGAAATACTTTCATGATCCGGACATCCGTGAGTTTGATATGCAGCATGAACAGTGGCTTTTCGGTGAGGATGAGTATGCAGTCCCGGTACTTAAGGCGATCGAAGAATTTATGGAGATGCCGGTCTGAAGCATATCAACGATAGAAAACAACACGATAACCGCGGCGGGGCTTTCTGATGCAGCGAAAGTAAAATACAGACAAGCAAAATCTAAATATGTTTTTGTAACAGATCCTAAGGCAGCTAAGACAAATGCTCATGGAAAAGAAGACGGGGAAGAAAAAGACAGCATAAGGACAGAGTAAAAGCGAAAGGCAGTCTTTGAAAAAGGAGAGATGAATATGTTAACGGTCACGAAGTGAGCGTGTTACATATTCACCCATCCGACACTTGCAAGGCAAGTACAAAACATATTATACGAGGAGAGGAAGAGATGAGACTTTATACGATAGAAGCTGATGATATACAGTATGTGGCAGTGGAGAACAGAGAAAAAAAGCCTGTGACTCTGGAATCCCTGGGGATCAGAGTAAAAGATATGAATGAACTGATCGTGCGTTATGATGAGCTGCGTGACGGGATAGAAAAAGCACTTTCGGTAAATGAAAACGCCGGCATGGAAGCCGGGAAATACCGCATCAAGGCGCCGGTCCCCGTGCCGATGCAGGATATCATCTGTCTGGGCGTGAACTACAGAGCGCACATTGAGGAAACGACGGACGTGCTGGATTTTACAAAGAAAGCGGATGCGGTTTATTTCTCAAAGAGAGTGAACATGGCCAATGATCCGGACGGGATCATTCCGGCCTATGATCTTGTGGACAGCCTGGATTACGAGGCGGAACTGGGGGTGATACTGAAAAAAGATGCGTTTGATATAACGGCCGGAGAAGCGGCCGGTCATATACTGGGTTATACCATCATCAATGATGTAAGTGCAAGGAACCTGCAGTTTAAGCACCAGCAGTGGTACCGGGGAAAAAGCCTGGACGGCTATACGCCGATGGGACCCTGTATAGTCACGGCCGATGAGATCGGCGATGCGCACGATCTGGCGATCCGCTGCTATGTGAATGATGAGAAGCGGCAGGAGAGCAATACCGGGTATATGATCACGACGGTGGAAGAGGCGATCGCGGAATTGTCACAGGGAATGACCTTGAAGAGCGGGACCATCATCGCTACCGGTACGCCGGGAGGCGTCGGGATGGGGATGAAACCGCCGGTATTCCTGAAAAAGAAGGATGTCGTAAAATGTGAGATCGAGGGGATCGGAAGCCTGGTGAACAGCGTAGGCTGAAGAGGAGCGGGGAGGCTTTACTTCATAGCGCCTGCGGTGTTAAAATAAAAGCTCACGGGATATCAGTGCCGGGGATATGGAACAAATACCGACCGGGCAGAAGTATCATCTTAGAGCGATGGGAGACAAGGGATGGACAGGCGTTTTGTGATCGATACCGCAGAAAACAGGGATTACATGAAAGCATTAGGCAGGGAACTGCTTGAATTTGGAAAGCGGTTTCCGTCAGCGGAAGGTTCCTCCTATTATCTTGGAGATGACGGAAAACCGTGGACGGACAGGCCGAGAGAGACCTGGATCACCTGCCGGATGGCTCATGTTTACAGTATGGCTGCTATGGCCGGCTTCCCGGAAGGAAGAGCGCTTGCCTCGGCGGCGATCAGAGGATTATCCGGCGAGCTTATGGACAGGAATGCAGGCGGATGGTATGCGGGGATCACAGCGGACGGGCAGGTCCTGCCCGCGAAGCAGTGCTATGCCCACGCATTTGTGATCCTGGCTTCAAGCTCCGCTGTTCTTGCGGATATCGAAGGGGCAGGCGATCTGTTACGACAGGCGCTTCAGCTATTTGACGAAAAGTTCTGGGATGAGACCGAGGGGCTTGCTGTCGATACCTGGGATACGGATTTCACCGTGCTTGACGACTACCGGGGGCTGAATGCCAATATGCACACGGTAGAAGCGTTCCTGGCTGCAGCGGATTGTCTTCAGGATGAGAAGTACAGACAGAGAGCAGGAAGGATCATCGACCGGGTGATCTCCTGGGCGGGTGATAATGAATGGAGGATCCCGGAGCATTTCACAGAAAAATGGGAAGCGGATCCGGACTATAATAAGGAGAATCCCGATGATCCGTTTAAGCCCTACGGCGCCACGCCCGGGCATGGGATCGAATGGTCCAGACTGATATCGCAGTGGGCGATGTCGACGGCTTTGACGGAAGAGCGCCGGGCGCATTATATCGATGCGGCAGTGAAGCTTTATGAGCGCGCGGTCGAAGATGGCTGGAACGCAGACGGCGCCCCGGGGCTGGTCTATACCACGGACTGGGAGGGGAAAGCCGTGGTGCATGACAGAATGCACTGGACGCTTGCGGAAGCGATCAATACCTCCGCAGTACTCTACAGGATCACCGGCGATCAGAAATATGCGGATCATTATTCCATGTTTTTGGAGTACCTCGAAGGATCTGTACATGATCATGTTCATGGATCCTGGTTTCACCAGCTGGACAGGGATAATAAGCTGAAGACAACGGTGTGGCCCGGAAAAAGCGATATCTATCATGCGTTCCAGGCGACACAGATCCCTTATCTGGATGTGGACAGATCCATAGCATATTCCATGAGCAGCTTCGATGTGCTGGCGCTTGGAGAGCTCCTGATCGATTTTACCTGCAACGGGGAATCCGAACAGGGGAATATGCTTTTTGAGGCAAATCCAGGCGGCGCTCCGTGCAATGTCCTTGCCATGCTGAGCAGGCTCGGAAAAAGGACCGGATTTATCGGAAAAGTCGGCAATGACCTGTTCGGAAGGCGGCTGAAAGACACGCTGGAAGAAGTGGGCATTGCCAGCAGATATCTGCTGGCAGACGCACAGGTGCCGACGACACTGGCTTTTGTGCATAAGCTTGCGGATGGTGACAGAGAGTTTTCTTTCTACCGAAATCCGGGCGCGGATATGATGCTGAGAGAAGACGAGATCACGGAAGCTATGTTTCATGCAAAGATATTCCACTTCGGAACGCTGTCGATGACGCACGAAAGCGTTCGCAGAGCGACGCTGAAGGCGGTGGAGACCGCAAAGAAAAAGGGCTGTCTGATCTCGCTTGATCCCAATTTGCGTGAACCTCTTTGGGCGGATCTGGAAGAGGCAAAAACACAGATGTTAAAAGCGATCTCCTGCTGTGATATCCTGAAGATCTCGGATAATGAGATCCGCTTTGTCACGGGGATAGAAGATTATGATCAGGGAATACAGAAACTGAGGGATATGTACGGGATCCCGCTGATCTGCCTGACTATGGGAAAGGACGGCAGCAGAGCCTATTATAAGGATCTGCGGGTAGAGGTACCGGGCTTTGAGCAGAGCCGGATCGTGGATGCCACGGGGGCGGGAGATACCTTCTGCGGTTCTGTGCTCAGTTATATCTGTGACAACGGCCTGGAGGATCTGACGGAGCTTCAGCTGAAGGAAATGCTCACGGCGGCCAATGCAGCGGCTTCGCTTGTCACGCAGAAGAGGGGGGCGATCCGCTCCATGCCGGATATCGGGGCGATCAGGGCTCTCTGTGCAGCGAAGGCTTAAGGCGTATCAGAGAACGATGCTTCGGCGGATCATAAGAGATAACAGGACGGGGACGGATGGGCAGCGATGAATAAAAGCAGACAGGCGGTCGGATCTTTTCTGATCATTCTGGCAGGATGCTTCTGGGGAAGCATGGGTATTTTTGTGAGGAAGCTCGGAGAGGTAGGTTTTGATCCGGTCCAGATCGTATCGATACGCGTCACCCTGGCGGCGCTGGTGTTTTGTCTGATCCTCTTCTTTAAAGACAGGAAAGGCTTTCGGATCGCAAAGAAGGATATCCTGCTTTTTCTGGGACTCGGCTTCGGGAGCATCCTCTTTTTTACGGTCTGTTATTTTACCGCCATAAATCTGATGTCGCTTTCGGCGGCGGCGATACTGCTTTATACTTCTCCGATATGGATCATGCTGATGTCGGTGCTTTTCTTTCATGAGAAGCTGACGGGCCAAAAGCTCCTGGCGCTTGTGCTTGCTTTCGGAGGCTGCGTGCTTGTATCGGGGATATCCGGAGGAGGCGTTACGCTGCCGGGGCTGCTGGTCGGTCTCGGTTCGGGGATCGGCTACGGACTGTACAGCATTCTTGGAACGGTAGCGCTGCGGCGGTATTCGCCCTATACAGTTACCGCCTATTCTTTTCTGTTTGCGGCAGCAGGATCGTTCTTTATCTGCCGACCGGGGGAGATGGCCGGGATCTTTGCTTCGGTGGCGGAACCGGGAAAGCTGCTTCTGTTCTGTGTCCTGACGGCCCTGATCACGGCTGTGATACCGTTTCTTGCCTATACCCTGGGACTCTGCTCGGTGGAAGCCGGCAGGGCCGGGATTCTGGCGACGATCGAGCCGATGGTGGCAACGCTCTTCGGGGTACTGTTCTTTTCGGAACCACTGACGATTCTGTCCGCTGCGGGGATACTCCTGATCCTGTCAGCGGTGATCCTGCTGAATTTACAGAGAAGGAAGGGGAGCACATAATGGAACTGCGATATGTTGATCATAACGAGCACGATATCTTTACAACGGTCTCCTATGCGGCGGAGGATGTGAAGCTGGAGGATAAGCTCTGCGAATGCAAGATCGATGTGGATCCCGCAAGCGCTACCTGGACGATCTCGTCGTGGTACACTGCGGAAAAGCATAAACATCACGGCTATGGAAAACTGACGCTGCAGGAGTGTCTGAATTCGATCGCTGCGCTTTATGGCGTACCCGGTAAAGTGGAGTATATCTGGAACGGCGCGAACCAGTATGTTTTTGACTGGCTCCAGGAAAACTTCGGAGCGGTCAGTAAATGTCCCATCGCTGTGCAGAAATATGCAAACGACGATGACTGGGATTCCCATGTATACACGCTGAATCTGGGAAAGTTTCTGAAATATTTCAAGCTGGAGAACGCGAAAGACTGATCATTACGGCATGGGCGTGGTCTCCCAGAAGAAGGAACTGATCTCCTCGGGAGTATATTTGTTGTGGGCGGACCACCACCTTACTGTTTCCGTAAAGTCGCAGACCATGTGGTTTAATGTATAATCTGCCGGAATATCGGATGAGGAATTTTTCAGACAGCTCCTGAAGAGCCGGTCGAGATCTTTCTTAAAGTATCCCATAAAGATCTCTCCGCTCTCCCCGCTTAAGATGCCCGGAAGATAATCCATATGCTCTTTCAGATGATACAGTATATGTGTGGTCCGGGAATGTATATCATTGACGCATGAGAAATCATGCGTTTTTTCTTTATGCAGATCTTTTGAAAATACATGGCCGAAGATATCACTGCAAAAGGCTTTGAGCAGATCATCCTTTGTTTCGAAATGACTGTAGAATGTGGTCCGGCCGATATCGGCGCGGTCTATGATCTGCTGGATCGTGATCTTTGAGTAATTCTCCTCTTTTAATAATCCCGTAAACGCTTCAAAGATGGCCTGTCTTGTTTTTTTCTGTCTTCTGTCCATAGTTTCCGAACACTTTCTCTTTTTTGTTCCGTAACGAACGGATCGCATATTCTGATTATTGATATTCCTGAAAACTGAAAATAAAATCAGATCATAGATAACGAACAATATGTTCGCTATCGGATATATGGTACATAATAAATGATCATTCGTCAAGGAGATAAAAGGATGTTAAAAAACTGGCTGGAAAATGAAGCGAAGGAAACGCTTTTTTGCGCTGTAGTTTCCGTGATCTGTCTGGTGCTCAGTATAAGCGGGATATTAAAAGATGCGCTCCCTGTAGATACGGCCTGGGCAGCAATCGTTCTCTGCGGTATTCCCATTCTTACAGGCGCGTTTAAGGGCGTGCTGTTTGAACACGATATCAAGGCGGATCTGCTGGTTTCACTGGCATTGATCGCTTCCGTAGCAACAGGCGAATATTTTGCGGCGGGAGAAGTGGCGCTTATCATGCAGATCGGTTCCCTGCTGGAAGATTATACTTCAGGCAAGGCAAGAGAAAGCATAGAGAAACTGATAAAGATCACGCCGCAGAAGGCAAGGGTGATCCGGGGTGGCCAAACAAAGGAAGTAGCGGTGGAAGAGGTAAAGGTAGGAGAGCTGCTGAGTGTGATCGCCGGTGAAACGATACCGGTGGATGGTACGATCCTGGAAGGTGAGACTACGATCGACCAGTCGGTAATGACCGGTGAGAGTATCCCGGTGGATAAAAAAGAGGGTGATAAAGTATTCAGCGGAACACTGAATCAGTATGGAACGTTCACCATGCGGGCGGATTCATTGAGTGCGGACAGTTCCCTGCAGAGGATGGTCAAGCTGGCAGAGGAGGCGGAAGAAAACAAGGCGCCGATCGTTACCGCGGCGGACCGCTGGGCAACAGGACTGGTCGTCATAGCTTTATCCTGTGCGGCTCTTACCTGGATCATTACGGGGGAGTTTATCAGAGCGGTCACGGTGCTGGTGGTATTCTGTCCGTGCGCCTTTATCCTGGCTACGCCAACGGCTGTTCTGGCGGGGATCGGAAATGCTGCGAAGTACGGGATCATAGTAAGATCCGGCGATGCCTTGGAACGATTGTCGCGTATCAAAAAGATAGCCTTTGATAAAACAGGAACGCTTACCCACGGAAAGCCGGGAGTATCCGGGGTATACAGTGTAGATGAACAATACAGCGAGAATGAGATACTGCGACTTACAGCTCTTGCAGAACAGCGATCCGAACATCCGCTCGGAAAAGCGATCGTGGAGTATTTCAGGCAGAATGGCGGAAAAGAAGAACCGGTGGAGGATTTCAGGGTGCTGCCCGGACAGGGGATATCAGCCGTGCTTGACGGGAAAAGGATACTGGCGGGGAAAAAGGATTTTATGAGCGCACAGAAGACAGCGCTGAAAGATACCGAAGATATAAGCGGAGCTCTTATGGAGACAGGAGCAACGATAGTTTATGTTGCGCTGGATAATAAAGTGATCGGCATGATCGCATTGAAAGATACGCTCCGGGCGGATGCGGCAGAAACCATAGAAAAACTGAAAGCAGTGGGGATCGGGGCTATGCTTCTGACAGGAGATAACTTAGCTGCAGCCGAAAGCCTGGGCAAAGCAGTGGGGATCGGGGATGTCAGGGCCGGGCTTCTTCCGGAAGATAAGATGAATATTATCAAAGAGCAGGCAGGTGGAAAAGAAGCCATCTGTATGATCGGAGATGGTGTAAATGATGCGCTTGCGCTGACTGCAGCCGATGCCGGGATCGCTATGGGCGGGATCGGTTCGGATATTGCGATCGAGTCGGCGGATGCTGTACTGGTGAGCGATGAGATCCGGCGTCTCCCGTATCTGTTCCGCCTGATGCGGAGAGTAATGACCAAAGTAAAGATTAATATTATTGCATCACTGATCATCAATCTGTCTGCAGTCATACTGTCAGCAGCAGGCATACTTACACCGGTTACCGGAGCATTGTGGCATAATTGCGGCTCAGTATTTGTCGTTGTGAATGCGGCGCTGCTGCTCCGTATGAAGGACGACTGAGAACCTCGTGGTTTTTTTGCGTAAAACGAATTTAAAGTAAAACTTTAAATATTTATATTGACACTTAAGCGTGGAGATGATATATTTACCGTGTCGACAAAAAGCAGTTTAAATAATTAAACTATTACTTTAATAATGGAGGTTGAAGATATGGAAGAAAAAGTAAAGAAAAGACGTAGCAGGATAAGGATCATGCAGGCACTCATGTTTGGTATCATCATGTTTTTGATCTTCCAGGTGAAAGAATTCGTCGGAGTGATCTTTACAAAAGAGGATACATATGAGATCCGCAGGGAAATGCCGCTTGGGGTGACCAACGGACAGGAGATCAATGTGCTGTATATAAACGGCGAGAACTATGGCGATGCAGATGTTAATGAGTATATGCTTCTGGATGAGAATGGGGAAACGGATCTGAAATACTGCGCATTGATGCATCAGGCAAAGAGGCTGTCCTATTCGATCCTCCTGGGAGCAATGCTGATTGTGGCAATTGTGATCGCAAACAGCGCCATCGACACGTCTCCTTTCACGCATAAAAACGCAAACAGGATACGTCTTATCGGAGTGCTGCAATTTGCGCTGGCGATCGTTCCGGGGCTGGTAAGGTTTCTGATGTGTTTCTTTAAGTTCCAGTACGTTAATGCAGAGCTTGATGTAAACGGATTTTATATGTTCGCTATAGCTTTTGCGATCATGACACTTGCGCAGGTTTTTGATTATGGTGTGAAGCTGCAGGAAGATATCGATAGTATCGCATAAAAGGAGGATCGATATGATAATCATCAGACTGGATCGTGTGATGGCGGATCGTAAGATTTCATTGAATGAGCTGGCCGAAAAGCTTGGGATGACAAATGTGAACCTGTCCAATCTTAAGACCGGAAAGATGAAAGGTATCCGCTTCGAAACGCTGGATGCTATCTGCAAGGTCCTGGATTGTCAGCCGGGAGATCTTATGGAATATAAGAATTGATTTCAGATACGTCTGATGTATTCTTCCAGAGTAGCTTTGATCATGGCCGGGGAATCTTTCATTCCCCGGTCTACCCATTTAAAGATGACATTCCATATAGCGCCGATGTTAAATGCGATCAGGTAATCCGGATCAAGGTCGCCGATCAGCTTTGCAAAAGGATTATTACTCATATCCATAGAGTTATTGAGCTCCGGGATCAATACATTCAGCTTCAGGAGCAGAAGATGGAGAAG
>JAEELW010000050.1 GCA_016282915.1 Lachnospiraceae bacterium
TGTATGCAGGACCGGAGATACCGGACATAGGAAATATCGTGACACCGCCGCCGGTTTCGCAGCTGTATGCAGGACCGGAGAAACCGGACATAGGAAATATCGTGACACCGCCGCCGGTTTCGCAGCTGTATGCGGGTCCGGAGAAGCCGGAAAACCCGTGATAATAAGGAGAGTATAGATGTATAATCTGGTGACCTGTGTGTGGGAGATCACTCTTGCATGCTGTTTTTCCTGTGAATACTGCGGATCGCGTGGAGGAAAGGCAAGAAAGAATGAACTGTCAACAGAGGAATGCATAAATATAGCGGAACAGCTCGCTCAGCTCGGATGCAGAAGGGTATCCATGATCGGCGGAGAGGTCTTCATGCGTAAAGACTGGAAGCAGATCGTCGGAAAGCTGAGCTCGCTTAATATAAATGTTAATGTGATCACAAACGGATTTCTTTTCGGTGAAAAAAACATAAAGGACTTGAAAGAAGCAGGAGTGGAATCGGTATCGGTATCGATCGACGGGATCCAGGAAGTGCATGACAGATACAGACAAAAAGGAAGCTTCCGGCGTGCGATCAATGCAGTGGAAACGCTGTCCGCTGCGGGAATCCCGGTTTCCGTGATAAGCACCTTAAACAGTGAAAATGTGAAAGGCCTGGAAGAGATGTATGATGTTCTTAAAGATAAGGATATATATGCATGGCAGCTTCAGGCATGTTCACCTATGGGAAATGCAATGGAACGGAAACTGGATTACCATATAGATATGAAGGAAGTCATAAATTTTGTTATGGCGCATACTCTTATAGCACCCTTTGCGATCGGGGTAGCGGATAATATCGGATACTTTACGGAAGCAGAGGGAATGATACGCGGCCGGCTTAACGGCAGGACCTATTTTACCGGCTGTTCCGCCGGGATCAGCGCCATAGGGATCGACAGTGTAGGAAATGTAAAAGGCTGTGAAGCCATGTATGATGATTATTTTATCGAAGGGAATCTCAGGGAAAAAAGCCTTAAGGAGATCTGGGAGGACCCGGATGCATTTGCATATAACCGGAAATTTAACAGGAGTCTTCTCACCGGGAAATGCGCGAAATGCATATACGGGGATCATTGCGCCGCCGGATGCAGATCCTATAATTATTTTGTACACAGGAAGCTTTATGAGTCCCCGTTTTGTGCCGGAGGAGCAAAGGTCCTCAAGGAAGCGAAATGATCGGGACGGTAAAGCCTGCTTTCAGAGGCAGGATGATCATAATAAAAGAAACAGGAGGAAACGGAAATGGATGATGTTTTCAGGATAAAATTCGAAAAGCCCGGCCTGGAAAACAGGAAAGAGGAAAAGAACGGCTCCGGTGAAAAGTCAGCACCTGTGGATAAGGGATATGCAGAAACGGAGGAGATCCGTGATTATGACAGGACAGAGGTTCTGAAGAAAAGCGGGAGTGATGATGTGACAGAGGTCCTGCAGAAAAGCGGGAGTGATGATGTTACGGAGGTCCTGAAGAAAAGCGGGAGTGATGATGTGACAGAGGTCCTGCAGAAAAGCGGGAGTGATGATGTGACAGAGGTCCTGAAGAAAAGCGGGAGCGACGATAAAACAGAGCTTTTACCTGTCTCGAAAGGGTCCGGCCGGAGTGAAACCGTGATATTGTTTGAAGGCGCGGGGGAACAGGCGGAAGCGTCTAAGAAGAACGATATTACAGAGCGGATCTGACCGGTGCGGAAAAAGAGGGGATGAGACAGGATGAGATGCTGGAATTGCATGGAACAGATCGATGACAATGTGAAGATCTGCCCCAAATGTGGATATGAATTCGAAAAGGAGACAGAAGAGGTCTATCATCTCGTGCCGGGTACGATCCTGGCAGAGCGTTATGAACTGGGGATCGTTCTCGGATTCGGAGGTTTTGGTATAGTCTACAAAGCCTGGGACAGAAAGCTGCAGAGGATCGTCGCGATCAAGGAGTATTTCCCGACTTCCTGTGTTTACCGTAATCCGGGAACTTCCGAAGCAATACCGATCAATGATGAGGCAAAGGAAACCTTAATAAAGGGAATAGAAGAATTTCTGGAAGAAGCCAGGAATATCGCAAAGTTTTCCGATAATCCAAACATTGTTCATGTCTATGATTTCTTTGAGGAAAATTCCACGGCATATTTTGCCATGGAATATCTGGACGGTCAGCCGCTGAATGCCTATATCAACATGGCCAGGGAAAACGGGGATGTTTTGACCGTGGATACGGCTATACATGTTGCGATCGCCGTATTGAGTGCGCTGGAAGCCACCCATAAGGCCGGGATCATCCATCGTGACGTAAAGCCTCATAATATCTATATCAAAGAAGACGGAGAGGTTAAACTGTACGATTTTGGTGCGGCACGCTTTTCGGATGATGAGAAAGGGCGTACCAGGACCATTATCATTACGCCCGGTTATGCGCCTGCAGAGCAATATGAATCCAAGAGCGTCCAGGGTCCGTTTACGGATATTTATGCAGTAGGAGCGGTACTGTATGAGATGCTCACGGCCGTGAAGCCGGAGGAATCCATAAACCGAAAAAAAGTCGACGAGCTTGTCCATCCCTGTGAGTTGAATTCCAGGATACCGCAGTTTCTCGGAGATGCGATCATGAGGGCTATGGCGATCAAGCCGGAGGTCCGTTACAAAACGGTTTCGGAGTTTAAAAAAGCACTTCTGACAGGAAAGACCCGGAGTGCCGAACAGCAGTTAAAGAGGCTGCGCCGCAGAAGAAACCGGATCATCGCTCTTGTTGCCCTGGCGGCCCTGGCAGTGCTTACTTTGGTAGGGGGATATATATATATCAAAGGCTTTTATGAAACAGAACTGATAGGCAGTGTGACCCTTGATGTCTGGGCGCCTCTGATCAACGACAGCGAGGCTGATACGAGAGCGCTTTATGACGGCATGTCGGAAGATTTTAAGGAACAGTATTCCAGACCTGTTTTTATTTTTGACGGGGTCACGCTGAACTACCGCTTTTTCGGAGAAGAGGAATATGAGACGGAATTAAAAGCGGCTTTAGCGAAAGGAGAAGGACCGGATCTCTTTTATGTTCCCGATGATCATGTGAGCGGAAGTGCCGACGGGATCACGGAATACATGTCCGGGGCGGATCTGGTTTATGAGGATGACAAAAGATTCCGTGACGCAGGAAATGAATTTACGATAACAGAGGATTGTTACTTTTTTGCCATGGAGGAAAACAAGGCAAAGTTTATCGAAGAAGCTTATATCCCCCTGCAATGGGATGTATCTCTGGTTTATACCGGGCAGAAACGGGAGGGATCGCAGACAGACGAGGGGGAAACGGAGGATGAAGGAGGAGAAGAACAGGAAGGCCTCATACAGCAGGAAGGAACGGAGTATTTCTCTTACAGGGGAACGATATTGAATTATTACAATATGGAGAATATGCTGGACAACATGGAAGTAAGGATCGATGACATAAATACGGGATCTTTTCTGAACCGCTGGAGTATCAACCGTTCCTCCGGATGGATGAAGCGTTTTGCCTGCGCAAGACTGCTGCAGACGTTTCTGTCGGATGAAGCGCAGATGATCGTCATCGGGATCGATCCTGACCAGACAAAGCGGGTTTCCGTGGAAGAACAGAATCCGGGATTTCCCTTAAACAAAAACGTGATCAGCAGATCACGCTTTTCGGAGCTGGATCTGGAAGAGGATACAATAGAAAAGCTCAAAATGGAATGAGAATATCATCACCGTCGGTGATATAGGGAGAGAATATATATGATATGCAAAATCTGCGGAAAAGAGCATGAGGGAAAAAGCTGCCCGCATTGCGGAATTACCGAAGGTGTGGAAAATGATCCGCACTATCTGCCGGTAGGGACGGAACTGGCAGACGGGAAATATACCGTTGGAGAAACCGTAGGAGCAGGAGGCTTTGGGGTGACCTATGCGGCCTGGGATCATGTGCTGGACAAGAAGGTCGCGATCAAGGAGTTTATGCCCGGAGAATTCTCCACCAGAATGCCGGGTACAAAGGCGATAACCATATACGGAGGTGAAAAATCCGAACAGTTCCAGGCAGGAATGAACAAGTTTCTGGAAGAGAGCCGGCGTCTTGCGATGTTTTCCGAAGTAGACGGTATCGTACAGATCTACGATTATTTTAAAGAAAACAAAACTGCCTATATCGTTATGGAGTTTCTGGATGGCGAAACGCTGGCGGACAGACTGAAACGGGAGAAGAAGCTTCCGTTTGACGAAGCCATGAATATCATGATACCCGTTCTGGATGCGTTGGAAGCGGTCCATAAAGAGGGAATGATCCACCGTGATGTGGCACCGAATAATATCATGCTCACGGCGGACGGAAAGGTAAAACTGCTTGATTTCGGTGCCGCAAGGCTGGCTACCGGTTCCTACAGCAAGAGCCTTTCGGTCATGTTCAAGGATGGTTTTACGCCGGAGGAGCAGTACAGGAGCAGGGGAAAACAGGGCCCCTGGACAGATGTTTATGCGGCAGCAGCGACATTATACAAGATGCTGACCGGAGTTGTGCCCGAAGGTGCTCTGGAAAGAAAGGTTAAGGATGAGCTGAAACTGCCTTCAAAGAGAGGGGCAAAGATCCCGTCCAGAGTGGATACGGCCATCATGAATGCGTTAAACGTGAATGCGGAAAAAGAACGCAGTCTGCCGCGGAATTCAAGGAGGAATTGTGTGGAGAAGGAAATGTCAAAAAGCATTACGAACGGCCCGAAGAAAAAAAAGCGGGAAAGGTTCCGGCAAAAGTATGGGTCCTTGGCGGAGCCGGTATCCTGGCGGCAGCGGTTTTACTGATCGTGTTTCTGAATACGGACCTGATCGGTGCGACCCTGAACGGGATCGGCAATCTGTTCTTTGAAAAATCCTGGGTACCGAATGTTGTCGGAAAGGAGATGGAAGAGGCGGAAGCATCGCTGAAGGAATATCAGCTTAATCCGATAATGGAGGAGATCCCTTACCGGCTTTCCGAAAGGGACAGTGCCGGCATCGTAGTGTGGCAGTCAGTAGGGGATGGGAGCTGGGTTGAATCCGGGACTGACGTGACGGTCAGCTATAACGGATTGCCCAGAGAAGGTCTCCTGGATCAGCAGAAAATGGATTCCTATGTCGGGAAAAAGATCGACGAGGCTGCGGCAGAGCTGGAGGATCTGCAGTTTGTAGTGGAACGGATCGAAAAGGAGAGCACGGAGCAGCCCGAGCAGATCTTAAGCTATGATCCCCCGGAGGACGGTTATGTTCAGGGAAATACGATAAAGCTTTACTATTCCTGCGGCATCAGAAATCCGGAGGAACAGGGAGATTATGAGATCCCGGATTTCACGGAAGGAGATCTGGACTTTCTTGAATGCAAAGAGGAACTGGCAAAAAAATACGGGGTCTATCTGAAAAAAAGAAAGGATGTTTACAGAGAAGGTATAGCAGAAGGTATTATCGTCGCCCAGAGCAGGGAAGCAGGGGAGACGATCACAAAGGGAGCGTCCGGAGAGGCCAGGGTCATCGAGGTGGATGTGAGCGGCGATAAGCTGACGAAAATGCCGGATATCGTCGGAAAAAGCTATGAAGAAGCCGTGGCATTGCTGGAACAGGAGGATCTCGGCATGGAAGGCTTCATTGCCGAGAAAACGAAGGATGAAAGTGATCAGGGGAAGATCCTGAGTCTCGGAGGAGGCCTGAAGGCAGGTGACACGATCGAGAGAGGAACGGATCCGGAGGTGCATTACGGTCTCCGGTCATTTGAAGTGCAGAACCTGATCGGGAAAACAGAGGCGGAAGCTGTCGAACTCTGTGGGAAAAGCGGAGTCAGAGTCCACCCGAATAAGGTAAGAGGAGGAAACCATACGGTAAAGGCGCAGAGAGTCGGAAACAGGCATATAAAAGAACATGAGCTTATATCGGAAGAGGAGACGCTGACGATTGATATAGGGATTCCCGAAGCGGAGTATGACAGTGAATACAGAGAAACATACATGGCCTCTCTGAATGCAAAGTTGAGAGCTGCCGGCATGCATGAGGTTGTATATGGAGGAGCCGGATTTGTTGGACTTTCGATCCCCTGGGACGGATATGTGCAGTTGTCGGCGGAACAAATGGCACAGAAATCTTTTCAGTGGATCTATGATCATGAAAAAATTGAATGGCCAAACCAATGGGCCAATGTGCCCGGAGCTTATACACTTGTAGTGGGGGTAGAACTGCGTTTTGATAATGCCAGAGGTGTGTCCGTGAAATATAACAATCAGGACTTTAATGTACCGGGATATGAGGATAGCTTTCAGGGAGGAGATCAGTAATGGAAAACGAAACGATTAAAAAGAGATCAAAGAAAACCACCATCCTTATCATCGCGGCAGCGGCAGTCATTGTTGCTGTGGTCACTATCGTAGTGCTGCTGTCCGGAAGTGCCGGCCGGAAACTGAGAGAGCAGCTTGCGCTGGGAGATCGTTATCTTTCCGAAATGGATTATGAAAAGGCGGTCGCTGCTTATCGCGCAGCGATCGAGATCGATCCGGATGCCAAGGATGCATATGAAGGCTTTACGCTTGCCTATCTGGGATGGGCAGATGCGGAGGCTGAAGGCGTGGGGACGCCGCAGGCGATCGTCCGGCTGGAACAGGGACAGACGGAACTGGAAGCATTTCGAAGCGAAGAAAATGCAGAGTTCATAAAAGTGCTGCTGTCCCGTATACTGGAGAGGATGGATCGACTGAAAGCAGCGGAGGAAAAGAAGGAGCCGGAAGCAGAACCTGAGGAAGAGCCTGCAGAAGAGGAAAAAAAGGAATTACTTCACTTTGTTTTTCAGAAAAAGACAGACCAAGTGCTCGGTGCCGCATATGGGGGAGTAGTTCCCGTGCAGAAGGATGGTCTGTACGGGGCAGAGAATTACGCCGGGGAGACAGTCGTACCTTATGAATATGATTCGTACCGATCGGCCAATGAGGCGGGATATATCGTAATGATCAAGACCGTAGACTATGAAAATGAATACTTCCTTTATGATAAAAACGGTACCCTGATCTATAACGGTCCTGACTGTGTGGTTGCCGCAAGTGATATGTATATCATATACAGAGGTGTGGAGGATGAGTATTCAATTCAGGAATTAGTCTACGATTTTTATGATTACTCCGGTAACAAACTCTTTACGCTGGAATCCGGACTGTATCCGCATCAGGCGGTCATCCGGAATTCCGAATGCGGTGTGATAAACGGTAAAGCTCTGGTCATAAGGGCAACGGAGCAGGAATCCTATCTTCCCATTGAGGACAAGGGGCATCCATATATCCCGTTTGAGATCGGGGTCGTATCAGCGGATGGTTCGGTCGAATGGATAAACGGAGACGGACTGGATGAGAATGATCCGTCTGAAACGATCTCCGAATCGGAAAATGAACGCAGGATACGTGAAATGTATCCCGATGTTCATGCGAATGCCGGTGGGGCTTCAAGTGTTCCGGCTTTTCCTCTGAGTCCGCTGAATGAGGGATATTTTGTGACCTGGGAACCTTTTGAACCGATCGTAATGATGGACGCAGGGGGAAATGTGGTGTCTGCATTGTATTTGGATGGTTTATCTTTTGACGATCCGGGAAGTATCAACTATACAGTAAGGGATGATTGCCTGGGCGCTCATAAGTACAAAGTATACCGGGCTGACGGGGGAGATGTTTATTCGGGTGCGTCCGTTGAAGCTTTCTTTCAGGACGGCGGATTTGTATATAACTGGGGAACGAAGGTTTTACTGAGCAGTGGCGATGTTTACGGGCTGGTCGATATGAATATCACCGGTGACAGACCCGTCATAAAGACCTATGACTATATATCCATGAGTAATGAAAAATACTGGCTGGCACAGATCGATGGAAAATGGGGCTATACCGACCATGAGGGCGAAGCGGTCAAAATGTATGATGATGCGGCAAAGTTTTATAAAGGATATGCCCTTGTTTTGGAAAACGGTGAAGCCTGCCTGATTGATGATGAACTGAATATCGTTGAAGAACTCGGTACTGCCGACAGCGTTTCTCAGTATGGGGAACTGTTTGTACTCATTAAAGGGGATACAAAGGAGTTTTACAGCCTGGAGGCTCAATGACCAAAGAAAAGAGGAAATGCATTTCATCTCAATAATATGACCGTCTGTCAGAAAATGATCCTGCAGAGACATTCTGTGCTAAGATGAACTCAGAACAGTAAGAGATAAGACAGAGCCCTGAAGCAGGGAGCGGATCCTCTGCAGGACAGGATATGATGTGTGGTCATAAAAATTCCATACCGGCTACGGCTGTCGGATACGGCAGCCGCGGTCGTTAACAAAATACCGGATGATCTGAGTTTTGAAAGGCTGGGCGATACAGCTTTTTTTCTTTGCCAGGACCTGCACCGTGCCATCACAGAACGGAATTCACAGACTTATCTGAAAAAGATATGTTTTCCGGACGGTTTTCTCTTGACAACATGCATTGCGCACAATATAATCATGCAAAAGAGGTAAAAGGAGTACAGGAAGATGGCAAGAGTATTCAACCTGCTGATCGTCATATTTGAGATCATTGCTCTTTTCAAGGTAAAGAAGACAGACCTGAAAAAGAGCCTGATCTATTATACCCGGATCTCCAACCTGCTGGCTTTTTTCTCTTCTTTATTGCTGGTGATCCTGGGACCGAAAGGCTTTGTTGAAGTCTTCCGTTTTCTTTCCGTCAGCATGCTGGCCATGACGTTCTTTGTTACCGTATTTATTCTGGTGCCCATGAGCCGGAATGTAAAGGGACTGCTTTTTTCGGGAAGCGGTTTTTTTCATCATCTGCTTGTCCCGATACTGTCCGTTTTATCGTACATGACGGTGGAAGACCGCGCCTCTCTCATCTGGATCTGGCTGCCGGCGGCGGTAACCCTGATCTACGGGCTCACGATGCTGTATCTTAATGCGAAGGAAAAGGTGGACGGCCCCTATCCCTTCTTCCGGATCAAAGCGCAGGGAGTGAAGAAGACAGTTCTGTGGATGATCGCACTTATGATGGCGGTGAGTATCATGGCATTTGGATTGGGATATCGGAAAGCAGCACAGACGGATATAAAATATATTTTTGTTCACGGCCTGTCGGGCTGGGGAAGCTATGACTTTGTCAATGAATTAATCCCATACTGGGGACTTACGGGCGGCAGTATCACCCGCTATCTGAACGATCAGGGTTATGAAAGCTATGCGGCTTCGGTGGACCCCACCGGAAGTGCATGGGACCGGGCCTGTGAACTCTATGCACAGCTCAGCGGCAGCCGGGTGGATTACGGAGAGGCCCACAGCCGTGCGGCCGGGCATGAACGTTACGGAGAGGATTTCAGCGGAAGAGCGCTTATGGAGGATTTCGCTTCCTCACGCTTTGCCCTGATCGGGCATTCCTTCGGAGGGGCGACGGTACGGCTTTTTTCGGAGATCCTGCGGAACGGGGATGCGGCGGAAAGAGCCGCAACGGAGGAAAGCGGACTGTCGCCGTTCTTTAAAGGCGGAAACGGCGATCGGCTTGTCGCTCTTGTGACGCTGGCAGCGCCCACCAACGGGACTACAGCGTATGATCTGTACGAGGATGAGAGCTTTGATCTATCTTCGGTGAAGATCCCCGCGGAATACGAAAAAAACAGCGGTGCCGTATCCAAAGCAACAAAGGCGGTACAGGATGGAAGGGCAGCTTACGATTATGCGGCTTTTGATATGCACATCGACAATGCCCTTGCCCTAAACGAAAGGATCAGCACCTTTGATGATGTGCTTTATCTCGCATACCCCGCGTCATCGACAATGAAAAAGGAAGACGGGAGCGTTTATCCGGATCCCTCGATCACGGAGAATATGTTCCTGAAAGGCGCTGTCTATATGAGCAGCTATACCGGCGCGACTAAGGGCGGTTTTGCGCTGGATGCATCCTGGCAGGACAATGACGGTCTTGTCAATACGATATCCGCAGGGGCGCCGTTTAACGCCCCGCAGGTCCGCTATGAAGACGATCCGGTCTTAAAGCCCGGACGCTGGACGGTGATGCCTGTATTTAAAGGAGATCATATGTCTGTGATCGGCGGCTTCACAAAACGGACCAAAATGAAACCTTTTTATCTGGAAATGGTAAAAATGATCGCGGAGGCTGCGCAGTGAAAAATGACGCTTTATGAGCGTCCGGACGATCGATGATCTCTCCGTGAGCTGCTGTTATATTTCCAGGATGATCGTGACCGGGCCGTCATTGACCGAAGCTACTTTCATATCGGCGCCGAAACGGCCCGTTCCTACCTTAAAGCCCCTGGAGCGGCACTCCGAGACGACCAGTTCATAAAGCGGTTCCGAGATCTCCGGCCTTGCCGCATTTGTAAAGCCGGGTCTTCGGGAACTGCAGTCGGCATAGAGCGTAAACTGGCTTACGATCAGAAGTTCCGCCCCCGCATCGCCGGGGGCAATGTTCATTTTTCCGTTTTCATCTTCAAAGATCCGCAGACCGCAGATCTTATCGGCGATCTTTTTCGCCTGTTCTTCACCGTCCTCCGTATGCACGCCGAGAAGCACGAGAAAGCCCTTTCCGATAGAGGCCACTTCCTCTCCGTCGATCGTAACGGATGCCGACAGTACTCTTGTCACAACAGCTCTCATTCCGTTTATACTCCTTTTATGACTGAAATCTGATTTAAGGTATAACGATTCTTCAATTCACGGATATTCCCCGATCTTCATATCAGGATATCTTTTTTTTTCTGCAAAATCAACAGGATTATGAGGAAAGAGGATAGCGGGGAAAAAGCCGAGATCCTGTTTATTAAGGCTGTAATTGCTCCTGAGATCATAGCGAGCCGGGCTTCACAGGTCATTTATCGGAAAAGAGATACCATTCGTCGGAAAAAGGACTTATACATCAGCGCTGGGCGTATACTGAAGCTGATAGATGAGAAAAACGGCTTATGCTGAGTTTTCCGGCTGCGTGCTGCCGGGATAAGCCGGCAGGCATATGGACGGTCCCGGGCGCCGGGAAACAGGAGTGCTGCCGCAGGGCAGAGAAGGAGGCATATATGAAAAACAGGAGATTCCGTGCTGTCGCAGGTATACTGCTGACAATGCTTTTGCTGCTTCAGAGCTTCATACTTCCGGTAAAGGCCGGAGATAATGATACGGAAGAAGCCGTACCGGAGCCTCAGGCAGCCGGCGATAACGGCAGCCGCAGCCGTGGTTACAGCGGCTACAATGCGAAAAGACCCTATTCGTTCCTGATCCCGCTTTCGGGAGGATATATGCGTGTGCAGGCCGGAGACTTTGAAGGCGGCTTTGATGTCATGTATTATGACAGCACTTTTCAGCAGACCGGGCGTATGCATATTGCCGAAGAGCTCCCCGTATTCGGCGGCTTTTATGCGGCCTCCGACGGAAGATATTATGTCGTGACCGGCCGGAACAACAGCGCCGAACAGGATATCGAGGTGATCCGCATCACCGCCTACGATCAGGGCTGGAACCGTATCGCTTCGACCGGGCTTTACGGAGCCAATACGGAAACGCCTTTCCGTGCCGGCTCTCTGGATATGACGGATTCGGACGGTTATCTTCTGGTCCGGACCTGCCACCGCATGTTCAAAACGCCGGACGACGGGCTGAACCATCAGGCAAACTTATCGATCCAGATGAATATGAATACCATGCAGATCACTTCGGAGCGCTCGGATATCGCGAACGAGTATTGCGGCTATGTGAGTCATTCCTTTAACCAGTATATCCGCGCCGAGAACGGCTATGCCTATGCGGTGGACCACGGAGATGCCTACCCGAGAGGGATCATCCTCGGCAGATATACGGATCCGGTTTCCGGCGGCGCGTGTGTGGAGTCTTATTTTGATCATGTGGTGATGCACGAGTTTCCGGGTGCCATCGGCGATAATTATACCGGTGCGGAGCTGGGCGCTTTTGAGATCTCGTCCTCTTCGTTCCTGATGGCGATGTCGTCCAATATCGATATATATGATTACCGTAATTCGTCCGCAGCGAGAAATATCGTTGTGCTGAGCGTGCCGAAATCGGGAACGGGCTTCGGTACAGCTGTGGAAAAAACGATCACCTCCTATACAACGGAACGGCCTTCCCAGCCGTATCTGGTGAAGGTCTCGGGGGAGCGCTTCCTGCTCCTCTGGCAGTGCGGCGGAAATGTATACTATACAGAGCTGGATGCGGAAGGAAATCCCGGCCGGATCTACGGATATGAGGGTAAATTATCGGACTGTCAGCCGGTCGTGGCCGGGGACAGGGTCGTATGGTATTGTGCAGAGGTGCTTTTTTCAGACACTCCGGAGAAAAGATATTTTTACACCATCAATCTGAACGATCTCTCGGACTTTACGGTATTTGAGGATCCGGGATCCACACCGACACCGACGGAGGAGCCCGCGGAACCGACACCTACGGAAGAGCCTACGCCCACGGAGGACCCGACGCCCACGGAGGACCCGACGCCCACGGAAGAGCCTACGCCTGCGGAGGACCCGACGCCGACAGAAGACCCCACGCCGTCGCCGGAGCCCGGGGGAGATGCCGGGAGTATGGTGGTCCGGGAGGATATCTATTATGAAGTGATGCAGAGGATCCTTGAGCTGATCAACGAGTGGCGCGTGGAAAACGGGATCGAAGGAGAATACCGTCTGAGCGAGGGACTGACTAAGATCGGGATCGACCGGGCCACAGAGATCTATCTGATGAACAGATGCCGGCCCAACGGCGAAGACGATTTTGATGCGGAAGGCATTTCCGTTTGCGGCCAGGCCTTCCGCAGCACCTCACAGGCTTATGATGAAACCACTTACCGGACCGAGTATGACAGCGATGCCCTTGCCCGCGACTGGTTTGAAGCGAGTGTGAAGAGATGTGTCGAGACCAATCTGCGGAGTTCCTGCTGCGGCGATGCCAGGGATGTGGGGATCGCCGTGGTAAATCATCCCGGCCTGGGGATGCATTACTTCTTCTATATCGGTTATGATGAAGCGGGAGATGTGAATATAAGGGAAGATGCACTGAATAAGGAATGCCGTATCGATTTTAAGAGCGACTATATCCGTTTTGATACGCTTGTGCCGGAAACACTGGAAAAAGGCAAGAGTGACAAAGTCCGTATCCTTGCGCACAGTACGGATGAAGAGGACTGGATACGGCTTGAAGCCCGGATCGACGGGATGAGCTATTCCTCCGACCGGGAGGATGTTCTGACGGTATCCGACACGGGCGTGCTGAAGGCGCTGAAGGCAGGCAGCGCGGTGGTCACGGTCACGGCACCGGGCTACGGTACGAGGACATTTACGGTCACGGTTCCGGGAAGTGAAGAACCGGGAGAGCCGACACCGACACCGTCGCCGTCTCCTTCTCCCACACCGCCCGGGCCGGAAGAAGAGATCGAAGTGGTAAATGCAGGCAGCGTAACGCTGGCCGTAAAGCAGCGGACCGATATCGCGCCGGATGTGCAGGCAGCGGTCACCGCCGCTTATGAAGGAAAGCTGAAATATGTCTCCGCGGATAAACGGATCGCGACCGTGACCTCAAAAGGCGTGGTAAAAGGAAAAGCTGCCGGTATGACCTTTATCAGCGTATACGGGATGCATTACGGCAGGATGACAAAGCTTGCGGAATATACGGTGGGCGTTACGAAGCCGGTGCTGAAGTTCACAAAGGATCTGACTTATGAATATGCAGCGCTGGATCCGAACGACTATATCACGGGCCTGCCTGAGGGACAGCCCTTTGAATGGTCCATACCGGCCAAGAGCAAAACGGCATGGCTTTCCGGCGACGGCAGTCAGATCCTGGCATTGAAGAACGGAAGCGTGAAGGTAAGCTGTACCATCGGCAGCGGAAAGTACGCGGCCAAATATACGGCGGCGCTGAAGGTAAAGATCCCGAAGACCCCGAAATGCGTAAAGCTGAAAGAGGGAAGTTACAAAACCGTGACCCTGAAAAACGTCAGTTCCTTTACCCATGTGGAATGGAGCTGTAATGAGGAAGAAGGGATACTGATCACGGAGATACCGAAAAACAACAAAGTAAGGATCTACGGTTTTTATCCCGGGGAAACGACGCTCACGGCTACTGTGGACGGGAGGGAATATGTGATCCCCGTGGAGATACGATGAGCCGCAGCTGAGCTGCAGCCGGGAGTTTTCCCGAAAGCGTTCAGGAAAGCTCCCGGTCCGCGTTACGCTTCATCTCTGCCGGGCACTTGTGCGGCATGCCGGGACCATACTGGCAGCGGGGACAGTTAAAGCATTTTACGTAAGGCCTGTCTTCGAGTACCGCTTCACAGAAAGCGGGATCCGCCAGCAGTGCCCGGGCCAGATCCACGGTGTCCGTCAGTTCGTTTTCGATCAGATAGCGGGCAAGAGAAACATCCAGGATCCCGTTTACACAGGATACCGGTACGCGGCCTTTGAAATGTTCATGGAAACGTACGCCAAGGGAACAGAAGCGGTTGTAGGGCTCCCCGTTTTCCGTAACGGAAGGATCTTCCCATTCGATCCCGGTGGATACCTGAAGATAATCGCAGCCGGCTTTCACGTATTCTTCCGCGATGGCGCAGGCAGTGGCTACATCCGGCTCGATCCCGGCGGTCCTGACCGAGATGAGGAAGGCGTCTCCGCATTCCTTACGGATCCTGCGGATCAGTTCAGCCGCAAAGCGCGCCCGATTTTCCGTGCTGCCGCCGTATTCATCCGTTCGGTGGTTTGTTTTCAGAGAGATGAACTGGTTGATCAGATAACCGTGGCAGCCATGGAGCTGTATTCCGTCGTAGCCGGCTTTTTTTGCGCGGACCGCAGCATCCAGAAAATGCTGCTGCATCTCATGGATCTCCTCCACGCTCATTTCCTTTGACAGAACGGAAGGATCTCTTGTGGGGACGGCGGACGGGCCGATCGAGGGTCCGCAGTCCGGATTGGCGGTGATGCCGGTATGATTCAGCTGCAGGATCACCGCAGCCTCATGCTCATGGCAGGCCTGCGTGAGCGCCTTATGGCCGTTGATCTGCGCATCTTCCCATAAGCCGAGATGGTTCTTTGCAAATCTTCCGCCGGGCGTGACTGCCGTGGCTTCCACGCAGATCAGTCCGCAGCCGTGCGCCGCACGTTCACGGTAATGAGCGATATGTTTTTCCGTTACTTTTCCGTCTTCGCCGGCAAGATCAAACTTGACGGTCGGCGCCATGGTGAGACGGTTTTTGATCACGGTTCTGTTGATCGTGATCGGATCATTTACCTGTACCATAAATTTCCCTCTGTAAATTCATGCATATACGATCACGGCGACCAGTTCCACGAGCTCATCCGTTTTGTTTTCGATGCCGTGTCCGCTTCCGGCCGGACAGATGGTCACATCGCCGGCAGATACGGTGCGGAGCTCTCCGTTATCGTTGTATTCAGCGCTTCCCTGAAGGATATAGAAGAGTTCACTGTCTTTTTCATGCACATGATATCCGATGCTGCAGCCGGGTTTCAGGCTGATCTTTGAAAACAGGCGTCCCTTGTCACAGAGCTCCTGAGGGCCTTCGATAAAGTTTGTGATCTCTACGGTCCCTTTTCCGTCGCGCATATGCTCCCTGTACTCGATCTTGCATTCTTCTTTTTTTCTGATCATGATACGGATCCTTTCTTTTTATGCCGAAAAGCGGCTGACGACTGCATTCGTAACAATTATGTGCTATAATATTACGAGTGTCAAGGACAGACCGCAGCGTTCAATGATCCGGGTGGTTCTGCGGAGGAAGGATTTTGCCGCGCTTGTAAATCTCACGGTTTTCGGGTAAGATAGAGCCGCGTGAACAGAATTCCCGGCTGCCCGCGTATAAATATATGGATCCTGTTTGGAGGAATAAGATGACCTGCAGAAAATGCGGAACGGAACTGAAGGATTATGAGCAGATCTGCTATAAATGCGGAACGCCGGTTTCCGGACGTGAAGGAGCAAGGAAGATCAGAAAGAAGCTGCCGGCGTGGCCGTTTATGATCGCGGGAGGAGTGCTGCTTCTGCTGGCGGTCGTGATCCTCTTTGGCTTTATACTGAGGGGTTCGGACGAAGAAGATAGTGAAGCGCTGGCGGAGCCGACGGAGAAAGCCGTACCCACGGCAGAGGCAAAAGCAACGGAGGCATCGAAGCCCACGCCTTCAAAAAAGCCCGAAGAGGAAGAAACGGATCTGCTGGAGGTGTATACACCGATCCTGGAGAGAGAGGATATACGCGATCCGAAATACGACCTGGCCTATATCAATGACGATGATATCCCGGAACTGATCGAGATCGCTTATGATATGGATAACATGGGACCGGCCCAGTTTGAGCTTTTCAATATCTATACGGTCCGCGACGGAGAAGCGGTAAAGATCGACCACGGACATACCTACGGGGGATATTTTGAACGGAAGGATTTTGTCAAGGCGGGGCAGGAGGATCAGTTTCTGCTGGCATATTTTAAGAGTGTTTTTGAAGAAGGAACATCCCTGCTGTGGACCGAGTATGACTGGGAGGCATCCCGGCGCGGCGCTCCGGAAGAGGAGTGCTTCCCGGAGGGAGGAGTGTGTTACCGGTCCGACAACGGAGTGGAGAAACGGATCAGCAATGCGGAATACGAGGCGGAGCTTGCGAAATACGGCAGTATGATCCGGAGGAGAGACCTGAGCAGAGCCGGAGTGGAAGGCATCCTTTCGGGTCTGAAGGACGGCGGCAGCATATGGCCGGAGGGAGAAGGCGAAATGGAGGCAACGCCCACGCCGATCCCGACACCGTCACCCACGCCGGTACCGGAAGATGCAGCCGAAGAGCCTGTCCTCTATACCGTGGAGGTAACGGCGGAGGATGATCATGTGAATTTCCGCGAGGGACCGGGAACGGATTATCCCATCATCGAGCCGATCCCCAACGGCACGCATCTGTCCATACTTGAGGATAGGGAAACCTGGCTGAGGATCAGCTATAACGGAAGGAGCGGCTGGGTCGCCACCACGCAGGTGACAAAGCTGCAGTAGAAGGCTGCCGTATAATGAAAAAGAGCTGCTGAGCTCACCGGACGGGATCGTATTCACCCCGGGCATAAGCGTAAAATCTATCGAAAAGCTTCGTTGGCAGACGGAGCTTTTTGTGTTATGTTATTGGTAGTACTTTTATATTGTTTGTCACGGCTTGAAGAACTCAGACAGGATGATTTTACGGAATGGGGTGATCTTTGTGACAGGAACGGGATCGGAAGATTTTGCTGAAAAAAGAAGCGGAAAGCACTTGTTGGTCCAGATCGCATTTTATGCCTGCATGGTGCTGCTGAATTACGTCCTTTCCGGACTTATGGGTGTTCTGAAGCTGCCGCTGTTCATGGATAATGTGGGCACGCTGCTGGCTTCGGCGCTGGGAGGCTATCTTCCCGGTATCTTTGTGGGTTACGCCAATAATATCATCAATATGTTCAGCGATCCCACCAACGCCTATTATGTGGTGCTGTCTACGATGATCGCCGCCTGCGGGGCCTGGTTTGGCAGGAAAGGGTATTTTGACCGCTTTGGCAGGGCGCTGCTCACGGTTCCGGTCTTTGCTTTTATCGGAGGCGTTCTGGGTTCGATCCTGACTTATCTGCTCTACGGCTTCGGCATGGGAGAGGGGATCAGCGCGCCCTTTGCAAAGGAGCTTCTGGAGAGCGGGACGCTGAACGTCTTCAGTGCCCAGATGATCTCGGATGTGGTCATCGACCTGATCGACAAGGCGATCACCGTTTTGCTGGTCTTTATCATCCTGAAGCTGATCCCGAAAAAGGTAAAACCCGGTCTCTGGCTGACCGGCTGGCGTCAGGCACCGCTTTCGGATGACGCCCTGACGGATGCAAAAAAGAATGCGACCCGCTCCTTTTCACTGCGGAGCAAGATCATTGCCATCATCTCCGTCATCATGGTCTGTGTGGCTGTTGTGACTACCGTGATCAGTTATTTCCTTTTCAACAGCTTCGCTCTGGAGCAGTATACCTACAGCTGTACCAGCGCTGCCAAGCTCGCGGCGGACCTGATCGATCCGGCCAAGGTGGATGAATATCTTACGCTGGGAGAAAACGGACCGGATTACGGGGATATCGAAATGCGTCTCGAGAGCATACGCCATGGGAATCCCGATATCGAATATATCTATGTTTACCGTTTTACCGACGAGGGTGTGCGGGTCATCTTTGATCTGGATACCGCCGAGGTGAAGGGACAGGAGCCCGGGACGCTCATCGAACTGGAGGATTATCTGAAACCGTATAAGGATGCTTTCCTTGCAGGAGAGGAAGTGGAGACCTTACTGGACGATACGGTCTACGGCCGTCTGATGACCGTATTCCATCCCATCTATGACCTGAAGGGAAACTGCGTATGCTATGCGGCCGCGGATATCAAGGTGGAGGAGATCCACCTTTCCACGCTGAATTACATGACCAAGGTCTTCTCGCTCTTTATCGGTTTTTATATCTTTATCCTGGCTCTGTGCATCTGGCTGGTGGATTATCATCTGATCTATCCGATCGCGGCAATGACCATGTCGGCCAGGAAATTTGCCTATGACAGCGAAGAAGCGAGAGAGGTGAGCGTAGACCGCCTGCAGCATCTGGAGATCGCTACCGGCGATGAGATCGAAAACCTGTATGATTCCCTTTCCAAGACCATCGGCGAGACCGTGGGCTATCTGGAAGCCGTAAAGGAGAAGGGCGACGAGATCGCCCATATGCAGAACGGTCTGATCTATATCCTCGCGGATATGGTGGAGAGCCGCGACAAGAATACGGGTGATCACGTGCGCAAGACGGCAGCCTATGTGCGGCTCATCATGAAGAAGATGAAGGAAAAGGGTGTCTATGCGGATATGCTCACAGATGAGTATACGGAAGATGTGGCGAATTCGGCACCTCTGCATGACGTGGGCAAGATCATGGTTTCGGATACCATACTGAACAAGCCCGGAAAACTTACGGATGAGGAATTTGCGGCGATGAAGAGCCATACGACTGCAGGCAGCCGGGTCATAGAGAGCGCTATGTCTCTGGTTTCCGACAGCAGCTACCTGCAGGAGGCCAGGAATCTTGCCACCTATCACCATGAAAGGTGGGACGGAAAGGGCTATCCCAGCGGCAAGGCCGGTGAAGATATCCCGCTTTCGGCACGTATCATGGCGGTGGCGGATGTCTTTGATGCACTGGTGTCCAAACGCAGCTATAAGGAACCCTTCAGCTTTGAAAAAGCCATGAACATCATACAGGAGGGAGCCGGGAGCCAGTTCGACCCGCGGATCGCACAGATCTTTGTGGACGCGGAGGAGGAAGTGCTCGAGATCACCCGTACCCATCAGTCCCTGCTGGGGCCGAAAACGGACATACAGGGAGACTGACGGGGAGTATTGGCAGGCGGTATTATTTTACCGTCACCGGAATGAGGTATTCCTGTCCGTCCACAACTGCCCGGAGTATGGTATCTCCGGCGCAGACGGAATGGAGCCGTACTTTATTATTCTTCGGCTGCTCTGTGATCAGGACGCATGTGTTCTCATCGACGCTCCACTGCACATCGGTATAGGGACTGACGTTATTCAGGGTGACGGTTTTGTATTTTCCTTCTTTCATCTTTACGGCATTCGGCGTTTTGGGGATGCGGACCTTCAGTGTGGCGCTGCAGGAAGCGGCATTTTTCCCCTCACCGATGATACAGCTGACCTTGATGCTTCCGTTTTTCAGGGCAGTGATCGTCCCGCTGTCATCGGAAAGATAAGCCGCTTTGGCGGAGGAGGGGATGGACCAGCGGATGGGCTGACCCTCCGGAAGCCCCGTGATGAAGGCATTCAGATCCAGGGTATCGTGTACATAGTTCAGATCCTCGGTAAATTTCAGGACCGGTTTTGTTACCAGCAGGGAGTAGGTGGCAAGCAGTACGGATCTCCCGGAGAAGTCTCCGTATATCTTTATCGTTGCCGATCCGGCCTTTTTTCCTTTTACCAGACCTTTGGCACTGACACCGGCGACCTGTTTGTTATCGGAAACATAACGGAGTACGCCGCGGTAGTTTTCGCTGACGGCTGCGGCAGCTGCTCCGGAAATATCCAGTTTCTGTTTTACGGCGATCGCTGCAGTTCCTGCATCCACAGCCTCGATCTCCACCTCCGGAGCAGGAGGCAAGGGATCGGCATTACCGGGTACCGTGACGGTAAATTCTTTTGTTCCGTAACCGGGAGCGGAGACCGTGATCACAGCGGTACCGGCCTTCAGTGCTTTCAGACGGCCCGTATCCGATACCGACACGACAGCCTCGTTATCGGAAGAAAAAGTGATCCCGTCGATCTGTGCTTCCAGCTTTTTATCCTTGATCTCCCAGCTTCGGTCATTGATACTGAGCGCGAGGATCCGTATATCAGCGGTTTTTCCTTTTTTCAGGGTATCGGGAACGATCGTCTCGAAACGGATGAGATTGCTGTAAAAATCGATCCGGCGTTCGGTATACTCGGCTTTTTTGGGTATGACCAGTTCATCGGCATGGTCAACACCGATGTAGAAGAAGCAGACAAAACCGTTATCGCGGTGTCTTACACAGCCCAGGCCGATGTCACGGTTTACATAGGTACAGCCGCAATCCAGCGACTGTTCGAGAAGACGCCTGATCTTCTCGTCGAACCACGCTTTTGCGATGGCATCACAGTCGTAATCATCAACGAGTTTACCTCCCCAGAATTCGGCCCAGGTGCAGGCCGCCTGGACATTTAATGCGGTGACGCTCTCGGGGAAAAAGTCATTTGTTCCGTTAGGACGGGTACCCCCGTTCATCAGATAGAGCTCGCTTGCACGGCCGATCGCTCCCTCACTCAGGCCTTCGGACAGACGGAATTCCTCTCCTTTTTCCCGGCTCCATTCCCGGATCAGCTCGTATATCTTACTCATCAGATCATACAGGATATCTTCCCGGATCGTCAGGCTTCCTTTCTCACCGTTCCCTTCTTCCTCTTCCGGTGAAGATATCGGAAATTCTTCCCCGGGATCAAAGAACATTACGGAATCCTCTGTATAGACTGGATCCGTTTCATCCGCTTCGTTGTCTCCGGCATCTGCTCTTAAAAAGAAGCCTCCGAAAGCCAGGATCATTGTGAAAAGCATGGCTGCAAACATTTCCGTTTTTCTGATCTTCATAGACACCTCCTGTAAAACTGCACCATTCCGCCTGTAATAAAATCATATCACCCCTGTCTTTTTTCAGGATGTTTTCCGATAAAATGCAGCTTTGTACTGACGGACAGCACATTGCTGATCAAAGCAGGGCATGCGGCTGCATGGAGGAGCACCCCGGGCCGGGACCGGTTTTCCGATAAATTCACACGCTTAATATGGAAATAAGGGCGGAATAATGATAAGATGATGCCAGGGTCAGAAGCTCATGAGACCGTCAGCAATCCGTAAGCAGCAGAAAGAGCAAAATACGAACTGGCCTCAGGAGGATCATCATGAAGGAATATATCAAAGGTGCAAATCCCTATATGCCGCTCTGGGAGCATGTCCCGGACGGAGAGCCCAGGGTCTTTGAGCATGAGGGTGAAAAGAGGGTCTATGTGTACGGCTCTCACGATATCGAGAAGGATCAGTATTGCGGAAGGGACTATGTCGTATGGTCGGCACCGGTGGACGACCTGACGGACTGGAAATGTCACGGGGTAATTTATCGGACACATTATGATTCCATCCTTTATGCGCCGGATGTGGTAAAAAAAGGAGATACCTATTATCTCTATGCTGCAGAGAAAAAGGGAAGTCTCGTGGTGGTGGCATCCGCCAAAACGCCCTGGGGTCCCTTTGAAGATCCCGTGGAAACAAAGCTGGGTTTCGATCCCGGTGTACTGGTGGATGACGACGGAAAGGTCTACGCCTACTGGGGCGGCTGCGCGGCGCCCTGCTATATCGCGGAAATGGAAGAGGATATGGCGACGATCAAAGAAGGAACGCTGGTGGAGAATCCCCTGGGCCACTCCACCTGCCCCTGGGATCCGAAGGATGACGGGCACATCTCGCTGATCGATGCCTTTTTCGAAGCCTCCAGTCCCCGGAAGGTTCTGGGGAAATATGTATATCTCTATTCGAAACGTTATGAAAAGCCGGTTCCCGAATTGGGTGTATTTGAGCCCTGCAACGGTTTTCTGTCCTACCGGATCGCCGAGACTCCCTTCGGTCCCTTCCATGACGGCGGCGATATCAGTTTTAACGGCGGCGAGATCCTTCATGACAGCGAAGGCCGCGGCACCATGACCTACCAGTGGGGCAATAACCACGGTTCCATCATGGAAGTGAACGGAAAGTGGTACATATTCTATCACCGGCAGACCGGTGTGAACGAGTATTCCCGCCAGGCCATGCTGGAGCCCGTGGATGTGGCACTTGGGACCGACGGGAAGCTCTATATCGGAGACGTGAAATACCTGGAGGGAGAGCCGGTCTCTTCAAAACCGGTAGAGATGACTTCCCAGGGAGCCCATATCAACGGTCTGGATGCGTATAAGTGGATCTCGGCCGGCTATGCCTGCCACATCTACGGCAGCCGGAAAAGGGCTTATGTGCGCCCGGGCTACGAACAGAGAGAGGATCTCTCCACGTCGGTGGTTGATATCACTTCCGGCACGACAGTGGGCTTCCGTTATCTGCAGTTTGGTGTGAATACGGCGAAAAGCGTAAGCGTGGTCCTGGAGGAAGCAAAAAAACTCAAAGTGCTGGTCCGCCTGGATTCGTATAAAGGACGCGTGATCTCCGTACTGGACTTTACGGGCAGTGAGAAGGAACTGACAGCGGAACTGGCCTGCGGCGTGATCGGAAAGCATGCGGTCTATTTTGAATTCCGTTCCGATGCGCCGGAGGAGAGTTATATATTTGACAGATTCACTTTTGACCGTTAAAAATGCAGCTGCTTACTGCCGCAGGCGGGCGTGCATAAAAAAAGCGGTTTTGTAAAAAAACGGCAGCAGAAGAAGCAGACAGCGCAATGATCTCAGGAGGTGTAAAGATGAGGGGAGGAAAAAGAAAAATCAGCAGGACGATCGCGGGGCTCGGACTGAGTGCCGTGCTCTGTTTCGGCAGTATCGGTGACAGTCTTGCAGCATTTCCGGTATACGCCGCGGGAGAGGATGAGGAGATTCTTCCCGGGGAAGCGGAGCTTTCCGATGAGGAGCTGCCTGCGGAGGCGGCAGACGGGGAAGAGAAGGAATTCCCGGAGGAAGGAGAAAGCGGATCCGGAGAGGCGGAGCTTTCCGAAGAAGAGAGCAGCTCCGATAATGATGCGGACGTGGAAGAAGAGAGTGCTTCCGATAATGAAGCGGAAGCGGAGCGCGGGGATGAGGAAGCCGTATCCGGAAATGAAGCACCCGAGGACGAAGAGGAGCCGGGAGAAGCACCGGAATGCGAAGGCGTGCTCGAAGAGGATCAGATGGATCCGAATCGTAAGGCATCGGAGCTGTGGATCACGAGCCTGGACGGTAACATATATTCCTACAGCGGCGATGCCCATCAGCCGCGTCCACGTGTCTATTTCGGCGACTGGCTGCTTACGGAGGGCAAGGACTACACCCTGAGCTGGGCGCATAATGTAAATGCCTATGTGATGGAGAATAAGGCTTATCCGAGTGAGGATGATTTTGAAGCGGCTCCGAGAGTCATCGTTAACATGAAGGGAAGCTATACGGGATCGACGCTGGTCTTCTTTGACATCCTTCCGGCCCCGCTGACGGACGGGAGGACTACGATCAGTGAGACTACATTTCTTTATACCGGAAAGAAACAGAGCTACACGCCGAGTATCTATTTTAACGGAAAAGCCCTGAAATATCAGCAGGATTTTGATTTCGGCGTGATGGATGATGAAACGGGCAAGCTGAGAAAACTCACGGATGAGGAGCTTACCGGCCGGCCGGGTGAGGATGTCGGTACCATGGTCACTATCGAAGGAAAGGGCAATTTCGGTGAATACGCGTTTACCTCCCTGCTTATTTTTGACCGGGAGGCTGTGGATGTATCAAAGCTGAAGATATCTTCCATACCGGTACAGCCTTATACGGGAAAAGAAGTCACTTCCGATACCCTCACGAAAAAGGGGAAGCCTTATGAGCTGAGTGTGAGCTATGGCGGAACGAAGCTGGTAAAGGGCGTGGATTATACGATCACCGATCCCGTGATCTCCGTGGATCCCGGGAAATACTGCTTTTTGATCCGGGGCATGGGGAGTCCGGGAACGAACGGACTGGTCTTCCTCGGGGAAAAAGCCGTGAGCTTTACGATCAGCGCATCCATCAAGTCGGCAACGGTCAGCGGCGTCCAGGCTTCTTATGAAGTAAAGCCGGGGTTGGAACGTATCCGCCCGGAGGAAGAACTTGTCAGCTTAAGCCTCGGCGGCGTTGAAATCCCGAAACACGCCTATACCGTCAGCTATAAAAAAGATGATAAAGCCGGCACGGCTACCATGACTTTTACCGGAAAGAACGGCTATACCGGAAAGAAGACCGTAAAGTATAAGATCGTTCCCACCGATATCAGCACCGTCAAGTGTGAGATCGCTGCGGGACATTATCTCAAAAAAGGCGGGAAAGCCCCGGTCACGCTGAAAGCGGGAACTTATACGCTGACAGAGGGAAAGGATTATACCTTAAGCTATAAGAACAATAAAACGACCAGCGCCATGGCAAAGAAGCCGCCTGTGGTCATCATCAAAGGAAAAGGCTTCTATTCCGGCAAGACAGAAAAAGAATTTGTGATCGAAAAAACTGCTTTTTCCCAAGCCGCGGGGATCTGCGTTGCGGCAGCCGACAAAGTGTGGACGGGCAAAGCAGGAGGCTATACCACAAAGGTAAAGGTCACGGACGCGGAAGGCTCGACGCTCAAGGCCGGCGTTGATTATGAAAAGGAGATCGTTTACCTGAAAGACGGAGTCGTTCTGGGCAGCAGGGATACCGTGAACAGCGGGGATGTGATCACGGTACAGGTAAAAGGAAAAGGGAATTTCACGGACAGCGTGATCAGCGTGGGATACCGTATCCTGGATAAGGGGTATGATATCGGTAAGGCGAGTGTTTCCGTAAAGGATCAGAATTATAACGGGGGCTACGAGCCGGTCACGATCCCTCTTTCGGATGAGTTCTTTACTGTAAAGCTTGGCGGAAAGCAGCTGAAGCTTGTGCCGGATCCCGCCACAACGCCGGGGGAAGACGGTTTTGCGGTGCTGGAGGACAGCTACCGGAACAATACGAAGTGCGGCACGGCTTCCGTTATGATCTGCGGCGTGGGGATCTACGGCGGAACAAAGGTCGTGAAGTTTAAGATCAATCCGATGAAGATCAAGGGGATCAGCCCGGTGAAGTATATACCCAAGCCCGAAAAGTGCCTCGAGGTCACGGACTTCGGTGCGATCCCCGATGACGGCGTGGATGATACCGGCGCCATCAATTCGGCCATCAGCGCGGCAGCGGCAGATGAGGAAAATGAGCATAAGCTGTATTTCCCTGCCGGGAAATATAATGTGGGCGCGTCGGGCAGCATCATGCTTGATAAGAGCGGCGTCAGTCTGGTCCTGGACGGGGAGGCCGAGCTCTATGTGGCGGCTAAGGGCAGTGACGGATATAATGTGCTCCTTATCCGGGCGGATGATGTGAGTATACGTGGCGGCGTGCTTGCCGGCGAGCGTTTCCGGCATCCGGGCGGAAGCGTCGGTCAGTACGGAATGGGAATATCCATCGACAGGGGGAAGAATATCACGATCCGCGATATGGTGATCAAAGATAACCGCGGCGACGGTATCTACATCAATGACGGCGGAAACAAGACCGTCAGCAATGTAACGATCAGGAATTGTGAGATTTTCGACAATGCCCGGAACAATATCGGTGTGATCCGGGCCGATTACCTGACCATAGAGAAATGCCACATGTACTATGAGCATGACGGTCATTCACCGATGGCCTGCATCGATCTGGAGCCGGATGCGCATGTGGGAGCGGTGGCGGAAAACAAAAAGATCAATCATGTCGTGATCCGCAACTGCAAGCTGGAAAGCTATAAGCATTACAGTGCGCATCAGCAGTCCAACGGATACTGGGCATATTTCGGTGTCATGATCATCTACGGTTTCGGAGAGCCCGTGGTCAATGACGTGCTGATCGAGAACTGCGAGATCTTCGGAGACCTTTCCCGGGGCAGCAGCAGCAATCTCCGCACACCCGGTACCGTTATTCATGGTCAGGATATACCCGGAGATACCTGAAGCTATTCCATAACATTGCAAAAAGCCCTTCGATTTAGTAAAATACTAAATTGGAGGGTTTTTTATGTGAGGGTAAGACCCGACATTGCCATGGGGGAGGCTTTAAGGGTGGAGAACAGGAAAAACAAGGTCACGGTCATAGCCCTGATCGGGGGCATCGCCGTTATACTGATCATCGTGTTCGGTACTTTATGGATCGGCCAGAGTGCCCGTGAGGATTCGCAGGAAGTGGCGCGGACAGTCAGTCTTCTGTACCTCGATGAGCTTGCAGGCAGAAGGGAGCAGGTGGTTGCGGACAATCTGCGGGGAAGGATCGGCGACCTCAATACCGCGCTGGAACTGATGAGCGTCGAGGACCTGAGCGATGTGGAGCATCTTCAGGCGTACCAGGCCAGGATGAAAAAGCTGTTCAAGCTGGAGAGATTTGCTTTCGTGGATACGGAAGGACAGATCTACACCTCGACAGGGATACAGTCGGATATCGATCTGTACCGTTTTGACCGCCATTCGATCACCGGCCCCGAGATCTCGATCAAAAATCTGAATACTCACGACAAGAAAGTCATTATCGCGACCCCCATCGATCACATATCGTTCAACGGCGGAGAGCTGCTCGTATGCTTCATGGAGATCGACATGAAGGAAATGCTGCAGGGCGTTTCCATGCATTCGCAGAACAGCGACACCACGTTCTCCAATATCTATACATCCGACGGCGTGGCCCTTACCGACATGATCCTAGGCGGTCTGGCGGAGGAGGATAATCTTCTGGACGCGCTAAAAAACTGCGATTACGAAAATGATTATTCTTATGAAAAGGTGAGAAAAGATTTTGCGGAACATGTGAGCGGCGAGGCTTCCTTTACCTATAAAGGGATACGGGAGACCCTCAGCTATATCCCCGTGGAAGGTACGGACTGGATGCTGACCTATCTGATCCGCGAGAGTGTCATCAGTCAGAAGATCAGCTCGATCTCCCGGGGGATACTGCTGCGCAGCATCGTCCAGTCGGTCCTGATGGTTGTTGTGCTGACCGCCGTGTTCATGTTCGTGATCGCACAGAACCGTAAGAACGCCCTGCTCCGTATCGAAAAAGAGACGGCCGATGCGGAAAACCGCGTCAAGCAGCAGGAGCTTGACGAGCGGATACAGATGCAGGAAAAGATCGAGCAGCAGAGCCATGCGCTGTCCGAGGCGCTGGCGGTCGCCGAGGATGCCAACAAGGCCAAGACCGCATTTCTATCCAATATGAGCCATGAGATCCGTACGCCGATGAATGCCATCATCGGCCTGGACAATATCGCGCTCAACGACCCCGATATGCCGCCGAAGACCAGGGAATATCTGGAAAAGATCGGGGTTTCGGCAGAGCATCTGCTCAGCCTGATCAATGATATCCTGGATATGTCCAGGATCGAATCCGGCCGCATGGTCTTAAAGAACGAAGAGTTCTCTTTCCAGCAGCTGCTGGAGGCCATCAATACCATGTTCAGCGGCCAGTGCGCGGACAAGGGCCTGGATTATCAGTGCCATGTGAGCGGCCAGCTCAGCGATTACTATATCGGCGACAATATGAAGCTGCGGCAGATCCTGATCAATATCCTCGGGAATGCGGTAAAGTTTACTCCGGAGGGCGGCAGCGTTGAGCTGCGTGTCCGCTCCGTGAACGCTTTTGAAGGTCATACGACGCTGGAGTTTGTGATCGAGGACAGCGGCATCGGCATCAGTAAGGAATTCCTGCCGCATATCTTTGATACCTTTGCCCAGGAGGATTCGTCCTCGACCGGGAAATACGGAAGCTCGGGCCTGGGAATGGCGATCACAAAGAGCTTTGTCGAGATGATGAACGGCAATATCGGCGTGGAGAGCGAGAAGGATAAGGGAACGGTCTTTACCGTGACGGTAACGCTCATGGATTCCGGCCGTAAGACATCGGAGGCGGAGGCGGACGAGATCGACCTGCAGAAGATCAGCGTGCTCATCATCGACGACGATCCTCTTGCCTGCGACCATGCAAAGCTGGTCCTTGGAAAGGCGGGGATCTCGGCGGAGATCGCGACGTCCGGGGAAGAAGCCGTTGAAAAGGTCAATCTGAGACATGCAAGGATGGAGCCTTACCAGCTGATCCTGGTGGACTGGAAGATGCCGGGGATGGACGGCGTGGAGACGACGCGGCGGATACGCGGGATCGTCGGGGATCAGTCGGCGATCATCATACTGACGGCGTACCGCTGGGATGATATCCTGGAAGAAGCGGTAAACGCCGGCGTTGACAGTTTCCTTTCCAAACCCATCTTTGCCGCTAATGTGATCGAGGAGTTCCGCTCCGCTTTAAACCGTAAGAATCTTACGGACAGCCGGAAGAAGGCCGCGGCAGACCTTTCCGGAAAGCGTGTGCTCCTCGCGGAGGATGTGGAGATCAATTCCGATATCATGATCATGGTGCTGGAAATGCGGGATATGAAGGTCGACCTTGCGAAAAACGGAAAGGAAGCGGTGGAGATGTTCGGAGCGAGTTCGCAGGGCTACTACAGCGCCGTGCTCATGGATATGCGCATGCCCGAGATGGACGGACTGGAGGCCACAAGGCGTATCCGTTCGATGGACAGGGAAGACGCAAAAAAGATCCCGGTCATCGCGCTCACGGCCAATGCCTTCGATGAAGATGTCCAGAGAAGCCTGCAGGCGGGACTGAATGCCCACCTCTCGAAACCCGTTCAGCCGGAAGATCTTTTTGCAACACTGGAAAAATTACTATAAAGAAACAGGAGGGGCTTATGAGTGAATTTGCTTATCCGAAAAAACTGAAACGGCGTATCCTTATCGTGGAAGATGAGGAGATCAACCGGGAGATACTGGCAAACATACTGGAGGACTATTATGAAGTATCCTGTGCCGAAAACGGGGCGCAGGCGCTTCAGCTGCTCCGTGAGCATACGGCGCCGTACTCCCTGATCCTGCTGGATCTGCTCATGCCGGTCATGAGCGGGGAAGAGTTTCTCACGGAGATCAAGGCGGATGAACAGCTTTCGGGCATTCCGGTGATCGTCATGACCTCCGAGAAGCCGGCCGAGGTGAGCAGCATCAAAATGGGCGCGGATGACTTTATCACCAAACCCTACGACAGTCCCGAGGTGATACTCGCGAGATGCGAAAGGATCATTCAGCTGTATGAGGATAACAGTATTATACGCAGCGCGGAAAAGGATGAGCTCACCGAACTGTTCACGCGTGAGTTCTTCCAGGAATACGTACGGCAGATCGACAGCTATGACGAGGCGGCGGACGATGCCATCGTGATCAATATCGAGCATTTCCATATGATCAATGAGATGTTCGGCCGTGAGACCGGTGACGAGGTGCTGAAAAAGCTGGCCGGCATGCTCCTGCGGGTATTCGGAAACGGGACCTGCATCGGCTGCAGGCCGGACGCCGATTATTTCTATCTGTACGTGGATCACAGGGACAGCTATGACAATGTTTTTGCGGGTCTTTCCGAAGAGCTTGCCGGTTATTCCCATATCCCGAAGATCCGGATCCGGGCGGGCATCTATCAAAACGTCGACAGGCACATTTCCATCGAGGACAGGTTTGACCATGCAAAGCTGGCCTGCGACCGCATCCGCGGCGATTATACGAAGCAGATCAATTATTACAGCAAGGAACTGAACGATGCGGACCTCTATCATGAGAGACTGATCAATGATATCGACGACGCCATCGCGAACAGGGACCTGATCGTTTTCTACCAGCCGAAATACGGGATACAGTCCGAGAAACCGGTGCTGCGGAGCGCCGAGGCGCTGATCCGCTGGAAGCATCCGGAGCTGGGCATGATCAGCCCGGGTGACTTTATCCCCCTCTTTGAAAGCAACGGCCTGATCCAGAAACTGGATCATTATGTGTGGCGTGAGGCGGCCGCCCGTATCCGGGACTGGAAGGAGCGCTTTGACTATACCCTGCCCGTATCGGTGAACGTTTCCAGAGTGGATATCTACGATCCGGAACTGGAACAGAGACTGCTGGATATACTGGAAGAAAACGGTCTGAGCACGAGCGAACTGATGCTGGAGATCACCGAGTCGGCTTATGCCGATGATGCAAAGGGCCTGACGGAGGTCATCAACAATCTCCGAAACCGTGGATTCAAGATCGAAATGGACGACTTCGGGACAGGTTATTCTTCCCTGAACATGATCACGAGCATCCCCATCGATGTGCTCAAGATCGATATGAGCTTCATCCGGAACATGAACAAAGATGAAAAGAGCCGGAAGCTGGTGGAACTGGTCATGGATATCGCAAAGTTCATAAAAGTGCCGGCCGTGGCCGAGGGCGTTGAGGATGAGTCACAGCTGAAGGCCCTGAAGGAAATGGGCTGCGAGCTGATACAGGGTTATTATTTTTCCAGGCCCGTTCCTCCGGAAGAGTTTGAAAAGTTTATCATAGACGAAAAGGAGAACTGAATCATGATCACGATCGAAGCGTTAAAAGCATTCGGCGCCGATGTGGAACAGGGACTGACGCGCTGCATGAACAAAGAGGATTTCTATCTGAAGCTCGTGGAGAAAGCCGTAAAAGATCCGGCCTTTGAAGCGCTTAAGAATGCCGTGGAGGCAAAGGATAAGGAAGAGGCTTTCGAGGCGGCCCACCGCCTGAAAGGCGCGCTCGGAAACCTTGCGCTCACGCCGCTCTGCGAGCCGGTAAACGAAATGGTGGAACTGCTCAGAAATAAAGAGGAAGCGGATTATCCCGCTTTTCTTGAGAGGATCGAAACAGGGAGAAAGACGCTGGAAGCTATGATCTGATCAGGGTGGAGGATCACGGATGTTCGGACAGCACTTCATGCTCAATGAAGACATCAGGCATATCGTTGAAGAGATCGGCAGGCATATGCCGGGAGGTTTTTTCATTTATAGGGCACAAAAACCCGAGGAGCTTCTTTATGTGAACCATGCCGTGCTCGATATCTTCGGCTGCAGGGATACGGAGGAGTTCCGGGCCCTGACCGGATATACCTTCAAAGGCATGCTGTATCCGGAGGATTATGAGTCGATCTCCCAATCCATTAGCGAACAGATCAGAGGAAGCGAAGATCGCTTCGATCATGTGGAATACCGCATTGTCCGTAAGGACGGGAGCATCCGCTGGGTGGATGATTACGGGCATTATACGGATACGGAACAGTATGGCGGTATTTATTATGTTTTCATCTCGGATATCACGGAACGGCATGAGCGGGATGAGAAGCAGACTCTGGAAATGTCGCAGATGATCACAGCGATGGCTTCGGATTACCGCTGTGTTTATCATGTGGTGCTGGATACGGACGAGGGGATCTGTTACCGGACGGATAATCGCTATAAAAAAGCACTGAAGCTCGGAGAGCACTTCTCCTTCCGGGATTTTTTCCGGGCGTATGCGGAGGACTATGTTGACAGTGCCTACCGGGATGGCTTTCTGGCATTTGTGGATCCCGCGCAGATAAGGAAACGGCTGGAGAGTGAGCTGATCATTTCATACAGGTACCTGCTCCACAGAGAGGGGAGCGATTCCTACGAGATGCTCCGTATGGCCGGCGTGCGGCATCCCAAAGACAGGGAAGACCACCAGGTCCATGCGATCGGCGTGGGCTTTTCCGATATCGACCGTGAGATGCGTGAGGATCTCGCGAAGAACCGGGCTCTGTCTGATGCACTGGCAGCAGCGGAAGAAGCAAACCGGGCAAAGAGCATGTTCCTGTCCAATATGAGTCATGAGATCCGGACGCCGATGAATGCGATCATCGGTCTGAACAATATCGCCCTGAGCGATCCCGATATATCGGAAAAGACCCGGGGATATCTGGAAAAGATCGGAAGCAGCGCCGCACATCTGATGGATATCATCAATGATATCCTGGATATGTCCCGTATCGAATCCGGAAGGATGACGATACGGAAAGAGGAGTTTCAGCTGCGCGAGGCGCTGGACCAGGTCAATACGATCATCGCCGGGCAGTGCCGGGATAAGGGACTGACGTACGAATACGTTACAAAGGGCAGGATCGACGGCTGCTTTACCGGGGATGAGATGAAGCTCCGGCAGGCTTTGATCAACATACTGGGGAATGCCGTAAAGTTTACGAACGAAGGCGGCAGGATCACGTTTCATGTTGAAAACACCGGTGAGAAGGACGGAAAAGCAGGCTTCCTGTTTACGGTAAGCGATACCGGGATCGGGATGAGTCCGGAATATCTTCCGAAACTCTTTGATACCTTCAGTCAGGAGGATTCTTCTTATACAAATAAATACGGGAGCACCGGACTCGGTATGCCGATCACGAAGAATATCGTGGAGCTGATGAACGGCTATATCGATGTGAAGAGCGTTAAGGGCGAGGGAACGAGCTTTACGGTGATGATCCCCCTTGAAATTCCGGAGCGGGCATCCGAAGAGAGCGGAGCTGCTGCGGAAAAAGCAGGGGAGGACCGCCTGAAAGGGCGCAGGATCCTCCTTGCGGAAGATATGCAGATCAACGCCGAGATCCTGATGATGATCCTTTCCATGCGGGAGATCGAGACCGAACATGCCGAGAACGGCCGCGTCGCCGTCGATATGTTCACACGGAAACCGGCGGGCTATTATGATGCGGTGCTCATGGATATGAGGATGCCGGAGATGAACGGGCTGGAGGCCTCCGTTGCGATACGGAAAAGCGGTCATGCGGACGCCGCAGGCATCCCGATCATTGCCCTTACCGCCAATGCCTTTGACGAGGATGTCCAAAGGAGCATGGAGGCCGGGCTGAACGCGCATCTGAGCAAGCCGGTGGACCCGGAACTGCTGTACGAAACGCTGGAAAAGTTTATCAAATAAATCTCTGCACTTCATCAGGGCAAGACGGGGAACGGTTCTTCCGCTGGACAGGGGGAGGAACCGTTCCCCGTCTTGTTCCTGCATTTCGTCATGGAAAAAGTACCGTTTGTCAGAACATGAGAGATCCGGCCTGCGTTTGCGTTATGATGGACACAGTTGAGGAGCCCGGGATACGGGAGCAGCCCAGAATAAAGGAGAAATGCCATGAAGAAGAGAAAACTGATGCCCATGATGCTTACAGTGATCCTGAGCGTTGGCAGTATCGCGCCGGAATATGCGCTGGCAGCGCCGGCGGAAGCCGAAGCAGAGCTCAGCGGGGAAGAGGATAAAGAAAAGGATCCTGTTTCCGGACCGGAGGCGGAGGAAGAAGGATCGGTTTCGGAAGAGGATGCGGAAGAAGAGAGCGCAGAGGATGCCGACTCCGTATCAGATAAAGAGGAAGAGGCGGAGGAAGCTCCGTTATCCGGGGAGGAGACAGAGGATGAGGAAGCTGCAGTCTCCGTGAATGAAGCAGATGCCGGGAGCACGGAAACCGCCGGTGAAGAGAGCGGGATCGATTACACGGACGCAGAAAGCGTCCGTTACGGTACCTCTGCCACCCCTGTAGACGGTGTGGTCTATCTGCCGGTGGAGACGATCTCCGCCCTGAATGAAGAAGAGCTGGAAGCTTATACGGCATTTTGTGATGAAGCGGAAGTGCTGAAGAGCGAGATCCCCGAAATGGGAGAGATCGTCATCTATACGGACGAATACGGAAAGGTCAGTGCATATTACGATGTACCGCAGGAAGCTTTTGATGCCCTCCGCGGAGCTGCGTTTGACGGGAATATCCTGTCTGCTCCGGAAGATGTTGATGAATCGGTGATCGTTGATGAGGATCAGGATTTCTTTGAGGAGCCGGACGGGGCTGCCTGTGACCCGGATGTACCGGCTGCCGTAAACATGGATCAGGTCGAGATCCCTGAAGCTGAGGATCTGGATATTTCCGATTATGAAGAACTGGATATGTATGACGAGCTTATGGAGGAATACAGCGAGCTCATCGAAGCCGGCAATCTTTTTTCTTCATCTGCCACAACACGTTTCTACGACCAGCTGAATTCTTCTGCCCGGAAATGGTTCAATAAAGCATATGAGAACATGATCAAAAAGAAGAGGAATTACTATATCTGGACTTCCAACTCCGGCAGTATTTATTCGACGGATCATCTCAATGCGATCTCCGCACTGGAAGATACCTATCCCACAAAGCTTGGATGGAAGAACCCCGCAGGCGGTGTCCGTTTCTACTCTTCTTACAGCTGGCGGAGCGGCTACACACACAGGCTGGTACTGATCAAATCAAAGCATTACGGAAGCGGGCTCAACAACAGGGCAAATAAAAAAGTAAAGCAGCTTGTTACGGAAGCATACGAATACGCATCGCTTTACTACCCCCAGGCACCCACCTATGGCATCGTAGAATATTTTGACAAGTGGATCTGTGAGAACAATTACTATAACTATGATGGAGTAGCGTCCGACAGCCGGAGCAGAGCCTCCGCGACCTACTATTACTGCCACAGGCAGTACGGGATCCTACTGAAGGGATATGGCGTCTGTGAGAGCTATGCACTTGCGATGAGCTGCCTGCTGGAAAAGGCCGGAGTGCCCTATATTTACATCGTCGGTGATACCCCCGGCGGCGGACATGCCTGGAACTATGTGATGATGCCCGATGGCAGATGGTATATGCTGGACAGTACCTGGGACGATGCAGGCGCCTATTCGGATCACGATTATTTCCTGGTCCCGGATGATTCCAGACACACGCCTACCGGACAGTTTTTCCGGGCCGGAAGCAATTTTTCCTACCCTTCAACATCAGACGGAAGATACTATTACAGCAGGGAAAGTTTTTCGCTCCCGACCGTAGCATTACGGAAAGGAAAGAAAACGGTCATCAAACCTAACGGAACTTATGAGAATATGATCACAACGGGCTGGCACAGCAGTAACTCCGCTGTGGTGAAGGTAGACGCTTCCGGAAAGATCAAGGGAAAGAAGGCAGGAAGTGCCATAGTCAGCTGCAGGATCAACGGGATCTATGCGGAAAGCCGGGTCGTGGTATATGAGCTTTCGAAGCTGAGCTTTGACAGAAACGGCAGACAGAAGCTGGTCGACAGTTTTGTCACCTCCTCCGGGACCAACAGCTTTGTCATCAATGTCGGGCAGAAAGGCAGGACCGTCAGTGCGGAAGAGCTTTATTACACCGGCTGCGTCGATGCGCCGAAGGTAAGCTGCAGTAAGAAGAATATCGTGAGCGTGGGCTGGCAGCTCAGCGGAGATCAGCTGATCCTGCGTGTAAGTGCCATGAGAGCGGGAAAAACGAAGGTCAAGGTGAAATTCGGCGGAAAGACGGCGGTACTGCAGCTGAACGTGAAAGAGTCGGGGATCTATTCCTACGACGCGGCGGAAGCGGCAAGCGAAGCCTTCTGAAACGCTGATTAGAGTAAATAATCATTAAGAAGATCGATCAAATGTGATCAGAAAGAGAGAAAAAAACTATGTTTTGTATGAAATGTGGAAATGAATTACCGGACAATGCGGGTTTTTGCAACAAGTGCGGAACTCAGCTGGGACAGATGCAGCAGATGGGAGCGATGCAGCAGCTTTATGCACCTGCCCAGAAAAAGAAAACTGCTTCGCTGACAGTATCTGCGATCGTTCACGTGATCCTGGCCATCCCGTTCCTTATACTGGGATTCTGGCTGCGAAATAAGGGAGGCTACAATTACACCTGGAGACCGCCTTACAGCAGTTATGAAATACTCACACTCGGCATACTGGCGATCGGAGGCATTGCAATGCTGATCGCCATTGTCCTTGCGATCGTCGTCACAGTCAGGAAGAACTCCTGAGAGTATAACGGGTTATGGTAAACCTGTGTTTTAGTAAAAGTATTGTCAGCCGTGCGTTTGTCAGAAATGCGCGGCTGATTTTATGTTAACAAAAAGATTGAGTTTTTGCAATCTCTGTGATAGTATCTTATTTGGATATTTCTGTTATTTTGACACAATATCTATGTCGGTCAGTGTATTGAGGAACCGAAGTGGGAAGAACACGGGGACGGAGGTTTCAAAAATAATCATGAGAAAGAAAAAGACAGAGCCTGTTGAAGTGCAGGAAAAGCAGGAAACTTCTGGGACAGAGAGCGGGACGGAGCAGGAACCTGCCTCCGAAAAGGAATTGGCGACAGCGGAAGCTGCCGATACAAAAGCCAAAAAGAAGAAGAGAAGATCTGTTTTTTTACATAAAGAGCTGGAAGAGCCGGAAACTGTGGAGAAGGTAACGAACCAGCTTCCTGCAGCCGTGGAGAGTGTGAAATCGTCCGAGGCAGAGCAGAGCGCCGCAGCAGTATCTTTGGAAACCGCAGAGGAGCCTGCGGAGGAACAGGGAGAGGAAGCGTCGGCAGAGCAGCCCGCGGAAGTGTCTGTGGCGGAGCAGGAGCCGGAAACATCTGCGCCGGAACAGCTCCCGGAAGTCCCCGTAACAGAGCAGAGCACAGAGACGGAAACAATCGAAAAGGCAGCAGAGCGGACGGCAGCAGCTTCTGAAAATGCGGAAGTTCCTGCCTCAGAGCAGAAAACAGAGCAGGCCATTTCGGAAACAGCAAAGGAAGCGCCTGCTGCAGTAACGGAAACGTCTGCTCCGGAGCAAAGCGGCGCAGCGGTCATCAGGGAGCTTGAAAAGAAAGCAGAAGAAGAGCCTCCTGCCGCAGCGGAGGAAGCGCAGCTTCCCATCGTATCGCAGAAGGCAGAAGAAGCGGAGCCGAGCACCGGTCTTTCGCTTCTGAAGGAAAGCGGGGCACAGGAGATGCAGACAACGCCCGAGCCGTCGGAGCAGCAGGCAGTGGAAAGCCCTGCAGCGGAAAACGTGATACCGTTTCAGAGAACAGAGCCGGAGATCTCCCGGCCGGCAGAAGACCCCGTGGTCGTACAGATGATGGCAGCACCGGTAAAAAAGAAGAAGAAAAGAAGAGTGGGCAGATTTATTGCCGTGTTGTTCCTGCTGGCGAGCATCGGAGCCGGCGTTTATGTGGGATATCTCTATTATACGGATCCCACCCGCCGTGCGCTGGAGCAGCTGGGACAGGGAAATATCGAGACTGCGATGTACTATCTGGACAGGATCGGGCCGGAATGCGTGGAAGGACAGAAGCGTTTCACGGATGCGGCAGTGAGATATGCGCGGCAGACCTATAACCGATATCAGGCGGCAACCCTGAATTATTCGGAAGCCAGCTGGGCCGTCAAAAAGCTTCATGAGGGGATACTCTCGAAAAACGCCGAGCTGGGCGAGATCCTGGAAATGGTGGACAGTCTGGAGCAGTCCAGGATCGCATATGAAAATGCAGGGCACCTGAAAGATGCCGGGAAATATGAAGAGGCAGCGCTGGAATACGGAAAAGTGATAAAAGAAGACAGCGCATACGAAGCCTCACAGCAGGCGATCCTTGACTGCAGGGATCTTTGCCGCGAGGAAGTGCTGAACCGCACAAAGATCTACGAAGATGCCGGTATGTACGCAGAAGCGATCGCGGTGCTGGATGATGCACTGCAGATCCTTTCCGATGACAGACTGATCGTGGAAAGATCGCTCTGCAGAGACAGGCTGAACGAAGAAAAAGGAGAGGCCGTCATTGACGAGGCGGAGGAGATGCTCGGTGACGGGAAAGATCCCGTGGCTTATAAAACAGCGCTGGAGCATCTGGACGCTTATCTTAAGGATAATCCCGATGATGCGCAGGTAAAAAAGAAACGGAAAGTTTATGACAAAGCATATTATAAGGGGATGATCCGGGCAGCAGAGGATGCGGCGAAAGATAAGGATTATGATACGGCGATCGGCGTATTGGACAGTCTTGCAAAAGATTATCCGGAGAATGAAGAGATCGACGGCCTGATCGGATATTATACTTCCAAAAAGCCGGTACGGCTGGTAGATCTGGAGGTCTTCGAACAGCTCGGAAGAGGTGCCGGAACCGTATATTTCAACGAGAGCACGGAGGATACGTTCCAGAACCGCTACAGTGACGCCATCGGCGTAAGGGAACTGTACTCTTCGGAACTGGATTCGTTCAAGAACTATAAGAGTATAGGCTATATCGTTAATTCCAATTACGATCATTTCCATTGCGTGCTGGCCTATGAAAAGACCGCAAATACGCAGGGGAAGGCGATCGTGGAATTCCTGCTGGATGACGAGGTGATCTATACCACGGATCCCATCAAGAAATCCACCGGACCGGTCAGCGTAGATCTGAATCTGAAAAAGGGTCAGCTGTTTACGATCCGTTTTGTGAACAATAAAAAAGAAGAGTGTGCCGATATCATCCTGGCTGAGGCGGAGTTTTCCAGAATGAATGAAGCCGATGTTTCGACGGAAGAGATCCTGCCGGTGGAACCCGACGAAGAGGAAGATGAAGCGGATGACGAGGATGATGGGGAAGAGGCTTTCGAAGAAGAGGGGCCCGGCAAAAAAGATGCGGAAGCCGACATAGAAGAGGAAGACAGCGGCAAAAAGGACGCGGATAACGGAAAAAAGGATGAGAATGCAGGCAAGAAGGATGCAGATAACGGCAAAAAGGATGCGGATAACGATAAAAAAGATGCAGACGCCGGTAAAAAAGATGCGGTAAAATGAAACCGTCTGTGTCAACAGTGACCGCCTGAAGCGCACAGGGCAGTATGTGGACCGGCCGAAACAAAAACAGAAGAGATGCTGACATGTAAAGCCCGGCAGTTTTTTTGCCGGGCTCATGTTATGCCCCGAAACAGCGCTTCGTCGCATCATGTATACCGTTCGTCAGCAGAGGATGAAATCTGCCGGGGAATATGTTATGATTTTTTCAGATCCGGGAGCATGTGATATTACAGCTCTTCAGGCAGCTGAGCGAGGGTCATGGGAGCAGGAGCCGGAATACGTATAGAAAGAGAAAAGGAGTGCCCGTATGTTCTGCGAAAAATGCGGAAAACCTGTTGGGGATACCGATAAGTTCTGTATTTATTGCGGGGCAGCAAGACTGCCGGTGGCAGGAGCTTTTATGCCCGGTGTACAGCAGGCCTGTGTCGGAGCGGTCAATCCGGGAATACAGATGAATTCCGGAAACAGGATGCCGGCGGATCCCGGGATGCAGGCTGCACCCATGCAATATGTACCGTATTATCAGAATGAAAGCAATAAGGGAAGCTCATCCACAACAACGGTGCTGATGACGCTTATGATCATAATCTCTGTGGCAGGCTGCTTTAGCCCGTTTCTCGATTTATACTCGCATAAGCTGTTTTCATTAGACAGTGACGATGTCAGTTTCTGGGACATATTCCGATCATTTACCATCTACCTTGATGATTCGGAAAAGATCCTGGCCTGGATCGCAATAGGCTGTCTTGTCTTTGGGATCGGAGGTATTTTGGATTATATCTTTGTTCTGATCTCACCGGGACGGAAGGATACCATTACCAGATATGTCAGATTCAATTCCTTTTTTCAGGAAGTGACACTTCTGCTGGGGATGGTACTGAATCATTACTGTAAGCTAAATTTCTGGGGATTTGTTATCCTGTTCGTCATAGATATAAACTGCACAGTCATCTGTGCAAGGTTCAACGCAGAAACAGCAAGAGAAAAGTGGATCAAAAAAAAGATCTGTCCGCGGTGCGGAGCCGATATCATGTTCGGTGGAAGGTGTCAGAACTGCGGAACGAACTATGTTGAGAAAACAGCAACGCAGCTTGCAGCCGGTCTTCGCTGGCCTGAGGAAGATGCAAAAGAATATATAGGAAGCTGTGCCCGTTGCGGGAAACCTGTGACAGCCGATCATCACTGCTCCGGCTGCGGAAGGATCCTGTCAAAAAAAGAGATCATATAAGACAGCAGTTTTTCATTATTTGTATGTTATCATAGACGTGATATAATGACTTCCGGCAGTGAAAAACAGATATATCAGAAAGGAAAGAAACATGAAAGATTACATCTATCAGCCGCATGGTGTATGCGCACAGCAGATCAGCTACAGTCTTGATGATGAGGGGAAGATCCATGACCTGAAGTTTGTCGGAGGCTGCAACGGAAACCTGAAAGCGATCGGCAAGCTCCTGGAAGGGGCGGATGCCCGCTGGGCAGCGCAGATCCTGAGAGGAAATGACTGTAAGGGAAAGGGGACATCCTGTGCGGATCAGCTGGCCCGGTCACTGGAGGAGGCGCTTGCCTGAGACCGTGACCTGCACGGATCGCTCAGTTGATCCGATGGGCAGCAGGCACGATACATTCAGAGGCCGGCAGACCACGGAACAGTAACTTTTCCGGAACAAGGGGGATGAGCATGAAAAAGTGTGTTAAATGTGGATTTCAACTGGAGGATGACGCATTATTCTGCGCAGGCTGCGGAACGAAACAGCCGGAGTCGGGTGCGGGAAATAATACATCTGTGCAGACGGAAGATATCCGGGATCCGGGGGATATGGCATCGGGGCATGATCCGCACAGAAATCCGTACGTGGTACATGGTCACGGACCGGACCGGAGGCCGGATATGCTGCCGAAGCCGGATACTCGCAGGAATGCCGATACGGCGGGAAGACGTGTGCAGGATGCTGCTTCAGCCCGCACGGCGGTGGAAAAGAGGCAGCAGGATCCTGTCAGGGAAGCGAAGCGGGGGAAGGGGAAAAACCCCCATCCGGTTCTTTCCGTGTTCCTGATCATCCTGTTTTTTCTGTGTCTTAATCTCGGACTTTTCTCTTTTTATATCCGTTACACGTTCTCAACGGAGCACCTGGAGGAAGTCATATTTGAAACAGATATTTCCGAGATCGAGATCGGCGGCTTTGTGAGGAGTATGCTCATTACCTTTGAAGACCAGCTGGATGACAGCGAATATAATGATCTGGTGGATGTAATGGATACGCTGTTTGACGAGGTGTATGAGGACACTACATTAGGAGAACTGATGCGGCAGGAGATGTTCGACGCGCTCAATAGCTATGGTTCTGATACGAAATCACGCGCCAAGGCTCTGAACAGTCAGTCCTTTAAAGGGGAGCTGGCAAATATCATAACAAAATATACCAGCGATATCTTTTTTGACAGCGGGAAAGGAAAGATCGACACGGATGATATAACGGAACTGGAGTATGCGTTCTATTCGGCCTATTATAAAGAAGAACTGAAAAGAGTAAGGGACGAAGGATCCGTAACGGATCAGCAATACGAACTTTACCTGGAACGGCTTTCCGGAGAAAGTGATGAAATGAGAAGGCAGATCCGGAAAAGTCTGGAGAGCTTTCCGGGATTTGATGACGGCAGTCTGAAGGAGCTCTCCGTGAGAAAGCTGTTTAAGGACCAGCCCCTGTGGATCGTGCGTGTACTGGCATCTGCGGTCTTTGGTGTGGGCATGGTCGTTCTGGGGATCGTATTTCTGACACTTTCCTATCTGGTCAACAGAAAGGGCGTAAAGAGAGCTTTGATAAAAACCGGTATCGTGCTGGCGGTAGAGATGGTCCTGATCGCCCTGTTCCTGATCGGCGTAAAGATCACCGAATCGCTGATCACATCCGGCTCCGCCAGAGCCATGGGTGACCTGATGATCGATCTGATGCGGGAGTAGCAACGGGATGTTTTGCGAAAAGTGCGGTACAGAACTTGAAAATAATGTAAAATTCTGCCATCATTGCGGAGCGTTATCTTAACGAAGCGGATTATGACCGGGCCATTGTGGCATATAAAGAGGCGATCGGGATCGACCCGGACAGGCCGGATGCTTATGAAGGACTGGCGGATCTTTATGTGGAAGAGGGAGAAACAGAGAAAGCGCTGGCAGTATGGAGCAACGTGAGAATAACGGTGAACCTGATGCGGATTACCGGGAAATGGCCTGGTATCGCGATGGTACGGAGATCAGCAAAGACGAATTAGACCGTGCCGTTGCCGGGCTGGGAACGCCGAAGTACATCCCGGATGAGTGCGTGTCCTACGAGCAGATCATAGAGATCCTGAATAGTAATTAAGCACCACCCTCCGGGCAGCCGGGGTGAAAAAAAGCATGAGCTGATCCGGCTTTTGAAAGATGGGTAAGTCCCGGGCTATTGCCCGGGATTTTTTTGACTTTTTTACTAAGCTTTGTGATGTAATTTTCGACAAGATATAGGTGCCTGTAAACCCTGCATCTACTGCATTTTGTGTTTTTTCATTACGAAACATTAGCTTGACAACCAGTGCTTTGTGATGTAAACTCAAAGCACTGGGATTGTAGGTGGGCCCCTATAGCCGTTTTTTCAGTGCGACAAAGTCTGGCCCGAGACGATGTCACAATGCTGAAAGATAACGAGACAGAAGGGAAGCACGACCGAA
>JAEELW010000051.1 GCA_016282915.1 Lachnospiraceae bacterium
GATGGTGTTCTCGGTCGCAACGGCCCTGATCCCCTTCCTGGAGAACGACGACGCGAACCGTGCACTGATGGGTTCCAACATGCAGCGTCAGGCCGTGCCCCTGCTCTTTACCGAAGCGCCCGTGATCGGCACCGGTATGGAGACCAAGGCAGCGGTGGACTCCGGCGTGTGCGTGGTGGCCACCAAGCCCGGTACCGTGACCATGGTCACGGCCGAGAGCGTACAGGTGAAGGCAGACGACGGCGAGAAGATGGAGTACAAGCTGCAGAAGTTCATGCGCAGCAACCAATCCAACTGCTACAACCAGAAGCCCATCGTCTTCAAGGGTGACCATATCGAAGCAGGCCAGGTGATCGCGGACGGTCCTTCCACCGCAGGCGGCGAGCTGGGACTGGGCAAGAACCCGCTGATCGGATTCATGACCTGGGAAGGTTACAACTACGAGGACGCGGTACTGCTTTCCGAGCGTCTGGTGAAGGAGGATGTATACACCTCCGTACATATTGAAGAATACGAAACCGAAGCACGTGATACCAAGCTGGGTGCGGAAGAGATCACCCGCGATATCCCCGGTGTCGGCGAAGATGCGCTGAAGGATCTGGATGACCGCGGCATCATCCGCGTTGGTGCGGAAGTGCGAAGCGGCGATATCCTGGTAGGTAAGGTAACACCCAAGGGTGAGACCGACCTGACTCCGGAAGAGCGTCTGCTCCGTGCGATCTGCGGTGAGAAGGCAAGAGAAGTGCGTGATACCTCCTTAAAGGTTCCGCACGGCGAATACGGCGTGGTGGTGGATGCGAAAGTATTCTCGCGCGCGGCCGGCGACAGCGAGCTGAGCCCCGGCGTGAACCAGAAGGTTCGTATTTATATCGCGCAGAAGAGAAAGATCAGCGTGGTCGACAAGATGGCAGGCCGTCACGGAAACAAGGGTGTGGTGAGCCGCGTTCTGCCCGTGGAGGATATGCCTTATCTGCCGAACGGCCGTCCTCTGGACATCGTGCTGAACCCGCTGGGCGTGCCCAGCCGTATGAATATCGGTCAGATCCTTGAGATCCACCTGTCCCTGGCTGCAAAAGCACTGGGCTTCAATGTCGCAACTCCCGTCTTTGACGGCGCGGACGAGGACGACATCATGGATACGCTGGATATGGCCAACGACTATGTCAACCTTCCCTTCGACGATGCGGAAGTGGCGGCATGGAAGGCGGAAGGCCGCAAGCTCGATATGAGCGGCAAGGAATGGAAGGGCGACAGCTTTGCTTCCATCCATAAAGCAAGCCTTTCGGAAGATGTATATGACTATCTGAGTGAAAACCGCAAGCACCGCGAACTGTGGAAGGGCGTGCCCATTTCCCGCGACGGTACGGTGCGTCTGCGTGACGGACGTACGGGTGAATACTTCGATTCGCCGGTTACCATCGGTCACATGCATTATCTGAAACTGCACCACCTGGTGGACGACAAGATCCATGCGCGTTCCACCGGACCGTACTCCCTCGTTACGCAGCAGCCTCTGGGCGGCAAGGCACAGTTCGGCGGCCAGCGTTTCGGAGAAATGGAAGTGTGGGCCCTGGAGGCATACGGTGCATCCTATACCCTGCAGGAGATCCTGACCGTGAAGAGTGACGATGTGATCGGCCGTGTGAAGACCTACGAGGCCATCGTAAAGGGCGAGAACATCCCCGAGCCGGGTATCCCCGAATCCTTCAAGGTGCTGCTTAAGGAACTGCAGAGTCTGGCACTGGATGTGCGTGTGCTGGATGAAAACGGCAGGGAAGTGGAACTGAAAGAAAACGTGGATTACAACGAGAGCGAGTTCAAATTCGATCTGGGTGAGCATAAGAACGACTTCGCGAAGGCCGAGGGCTTCGGTACCAAGGAACTGGGAGAAGACGGCGATCTGGAAGACGTGGAAGAGGAGCCCGGCGAGTTTGACGATGAGGCACTTGACGAATATGCGGAAGAATTTGCAGACAGTATGGAGGGCGATGAATAATGGCAGATTTAAAGTTGAACGAATATCAGCCGATCAGCTTTGATGCGATCCGCATCGGGCTGGCCAGCCCCGAAAAAATCCGGGAGTGGTCCACCAGAAACAATGACCCCTCGGCAGGTGTGGTGACGAAACCGGAAACCATCAATTACCGCACACTGAAGCCTGAAAAGGACGGCCTGTTCTGCGAACGCATCTTCGGGCCCAGCAAGGACTGGGAGTGCCACTGCGGCAAATACCGCAAAATCCGCTACAAGGGCGTGATCTGCGACAAGTGCGGCGTGGAAGTGACCAAGAGCAATGTGCGCCGCGAGCGTATGGGACGTATCGAACTGGCAGCGCCGGTATCGCATATCTGGTATTTCAAGGGGATTCCCAGCCGTATGGGACTGATCCTTGACTTAAGCCCGAAGGAGCTGGAGCGTGTGCTCTACTTTGCGGCATATATCGTGCTGGATCCCGGCGATACGGATCTGAAAGAAAAGCAGGTGCTTTCCGAGCGTGAGTATGTGGACGCCAGAGAGACCTGGGGCACCCGTTTCCGCGTGGGCATGGGTGCCGAGGCGATCCAGGAGCTTCTGAAAGCCATCGATCTGGACCGCGATATGGAAGATCTGAAGGCGGAGCTGGAGAGCGAGAGCACCAAGGGCAACAAGCGTGCCAAGATCGTGAAGCGCCTGGAGGTCATCGAGGCTTTCCGTGAGAGCGGCAACAAGCCGGAGTGGATGGTCATGGATACCATTCCCGTGATCCCGCCCGACCTGCGCCCCATGGTACAGCTGGACGGCGGCCGTTTTGCGACCTCCGACTTAAACGATCTGTACCGCCGCATCATCAACCGTAACAACCGTCTGGAGAAGCTGCTCGATCTGGGCGCTCCGGATATCATTGTACGTAACGAGAAGCGTATGCTTCAGGAGGCTGTGGATGCGCTGATCGATAACGGCCGCCGCGGACGTGCCGTGACCGGCCCGGGCAACCGTGCACTCAAGAGCCTTTCGGACATGCTCAAAGGTAAGAGCGGACGTTTCCGTCAGAACCTTCTGGGCAAGCGTGTGGACTATTCCGGCCGTTCGGTTATCGTGGTGGGACCGGAGCTGAAGATCTACCAGTGCGGTCTGCCCAAGGAAATGGCCATCGAGCTCTTCAAGCCTTTCGTTATGAAGGAGCTGGTAGGCAAGAACATCTGCCAGAATATCAAAGCTGCCAAGAAGATGGTGGAGAAGCAGGAGAATCAGGTCTGGGATGTGCTGGAGGAAGTGATCACCGAGCATCCTGTGATGCTGAACCGTGCACCTACACTGCACCGTCTGGGTATCCAGGCGTTTGA
>JAEELW010000052.1 GCA_016282915.1 Lachnospiraceae bacterium
CAGCCCCACGCCCAGCCCCGCAAGCAGCGGTTTCTGTACCGCGACCCGCAGGCTGTATCCCCCCTGCTCGGTGATATTCGGATCATAGTAAAAAACCGTGATATCAAAACAGGAGGAAAGCAGATCCAGGCAATGACTGGAGCAGGGTGCGCAGCAGCTGTGTAACAGAAGCCGCTGCTTCTCTTTCCCTTCAAGACTCTGCATCAGTGCTTCCAGCTGCCTGTGCCAGTCACCCCTCTTTTTCATTCTTGTAGTATCTCCTGATGAAATCCGGCTCCGAGATCGGGCGTGAGAAATAGTATCCCTGCACCTTATTGCAGCCGATCCGCTGCAGAAATTCCACCTGTGACTCGCTCTCAACGCCTTCGCAGACGATCTCCATTCCCAGATCCTTTACCATCTTTACAACGGAAGTGAGGATCATACGTTCACGTTCATTTCCTTCGCTGCTCGCAAAGAACGCACCGTCGATCTTGATCACATCAAACGGTACATCGCTCAGCAGGGTCAGGGACGAATAGCCCACGCCAAAATCATCCATGGCCAGACGCACGCCCAGAAGCTTTAAACGGTGTATGATCCCGATCATCGCCTCACGGTCATTGGCAAAGACCTTTTCGGTGATCTCGAGCTCGATGGCTCCCGACGGCACATTATAGGTGCGGAGCAGCTTCTCCACATTCTCCACATAGTCCGGGCTGTGCAGAAGGAGACCGGACTGGTTGACGGACACCGGCAGCGGTTCCACGCCCTCCTCGATCATTTCCTTCATGCGCATACATACGGATTCCAGCGTATAAAAATCGAGCTGCTCGATAAAGCCGTTGTTTTCAAAGATCGGTATGAACTGTTCGGGCTTCAGGATCGTTCCGTCCGAACGGATCCAGCGTACCAGAGCCTCCGCCCCGGTGATGTGGTTTTCCTTAATGTCCCACTTGGGCTGCAGATATACGCGGAATTCATTCTCCGCCATCGCCTTCTGCTGGATATTTTCAATATGGCTCACCTTGCGCATGTCATCCACGATACTCTCGGAATAGAACGCGCGCATTTCCTTATTATCCGGCCCGATGGTCTTTCTCGCCACATTGGCATGGTCGATCATCACATCGATATCATGATCGTGTTTTTTGATCTGACAGATCCCGCATTTGAAACGCACGGGGAATTTGATGTTATTTCCCCTTGCATCCGCATTGACTGCATTGGTAAACTCATCAAAACGCTTATCCAGGAGCGAATCGTTGACGAGCAGTGCAAGGAACTGGTCGGCGTCCATGCGTACGCACAGCTCTTTCTCGGAAAAGACCTCCCGGAAGCTCTTTATGCAGCTGACCAGCACCTTATCCGCGCGCTGGTGTCCGTAGGATTCGTTGATATAGCGGAAATTGGCGATATCAAAGCGGTAGATGACAAAGGGAGTCTCCCTCGCGCTGATCATCTGGTTCAGCGCGAATTCCCGGAAATAGTTCAGGTTCTTTCCTCCGGTGACCGGATCCTCATAAGCAAGGCGTTCCACCGTCATATTGGTCCGCTTTGCGGTAGCCCATACCACGGTCAGCGAAGTGAGCATCAATACGATGATGAAGATGCATGCGAGCACGCTTCCGAAAAGCAGCGGCTGCAGGCGGCCGTCTACCAGGTTGTCCCTGCAGCAGCTCACCAGAAAGAGCTGCTCCGTTCCGTTCAGGAAGCTGTAGCTGACCTGTACGCCATAGCCCTCCTCGGAGATGATATTGATATAACCGCTGCCCTTTTTGTTCAGATTATAGTTCAGTTCCTGGACGGCTTTGCGGCTGCGGTCACCGCCGTCGGAGTGCGCCAGAAGCCCGAGCTGGAAAGTCTCCTCCGTATGGCTCACCACCTCGGGAGCACTGCTGGTAGCAATGATCTCGCCCACCTTATCCACGATCAGGCAGTCCCCGATCTGGTTCTGATAACGGAACACTTCGGAATCAAGGATGTCGGCGAGCTTCAGCGGAACAAAGACAAATCCCGTCATCTCACCGTCTTTCCTCACCGGTGTGGCGATGATCACGGATGCGCCGGCATTCAGACGGATCACAGCCGGAGCATGTCCGATATAAACGTCATTTTCATTATAATTCAGTTCCTCAAGAAGACCGAGGAGCATCTCGAAATTGAGGCCCTCCGCCGGTTCCGCATTCCGGTACAGACCATATTCACGGTTGACAAAAAAGACCGTTTCCATCTCGGAAAAGCCGATGGTGCGGTCTAAGCGCTGCGTAAGATCCTGCTCATCGCCTGCTGCCGATACGATCTCGGCGATCTTTTTGCTCTGGGCTGCACGCCGGTCAAGCATACGGTTCAGGTATTCCGCCGCCGTCGCATGCCTTACATAATAATCATCGGAGAACTGTTTACGGAAAGTGCTCTGCAGATAGATCGCCAGAATAACACATACAGTAACACAGAGGATCAGCACCATAAAGCCGATCCAGAGTATCCTGGACACCGCTTTATTCTTTTTACTGCTGTCTTTTCCCTGCATCTGCCCCCCCCTTGCTTTCGCAGAGTAAAAATAATCAAAGGTAGTATAACATAAAATCATCTCAATATCTACTATTTATTATCATAGAGCGAAAAAACGACAAACTCTCGTTACTGTTCACAGCCGAATCGCGCACCCGCTGCGCGATCACGGTCCAAAACTTATAGCACGAGATGGGCAAAACCCGTTACTGTCACGGCCCGAGGTCCGTAAATGGTAACAAACTCTCAAAAAAGATTGTACAAGCTCCGATCTTATTGTAAAATTACAGGGATTATACTTGATCATAAGGAGGAAACGGACAGATGAACGAACAGGTCAGTCGTGTCATGGCCGAGATCAAAAAAGTCATTCACGGAAAGGACGATGTGATCCGCCTGACACTCTGCGCGATCCTGGCCGGAGGGCACGTGCTTCTCGAAGATATCCCCGGAGTAGGAAAGACCACGCTGGCGGTGGCCATCTCGCGCTCTCTTTCCATGCAGTACCGCCGTGTACAGTTCACGCCGGATGTCCTTCCGGGGGATCTGCTCGGCTTTTCCCTTTATGACCGTGACAGCGGCAGCTTCCGCTTCCAGGAAGGCGCCATCTATACCAATCTCTTCCTGGCGGACGAGATCAACCGCACCTCGCCCAAGACACAGTCGGCGCTTCTGGAGGTCATGGAAGAACGGCACGCCACGGTGGAAGGACAGACACGTGAACTGCCCTCTCCCTTTTTCGTACTGGCGACCCAGAACCCCTTCGGCTCTTCCGGTACGCAGAAGCTTCCCGAATCCCAGCTGGACCGTTTCATGATCTGCCTGAGCATGGGCTATCCCGCTTTTGACGATGCAGTGGCCGTTCTGAAGGGCGATTCTTCTCTGGATCTGGCAAATGTCAGGGCCGTGATCGGAGTGGATGAGCTTCTTCAGATGCAGAGCATCGTCCACGACCTGTATGCCGATGAAGCCATTTATGAATATATCGTCAGCCTGACCGAGCAGACGCGCGACAGCCGCTACTTTTCCCTGGGCCTAAGCCCCCGCGGTTCCATCGCCCTGATGCGAATGGCCAGAGCCATGGCTTTTGTCTCCGGCCGTGACTACGTCATCCCCGAGGATATCCATGATATCTTCCATGCCGTAGCCGGCCATCGTGTCCACATGAACGCCAGGACCAAAGCCGAGGGCGAGCTCCTTTCCGACCTTTTAAATCAGGTGCTCCGTCAGGTTCCCGTCCCCAGGGTAGGCGCATGAATTCTCGTAATATCCCGTACCGGATCACTTATATCCTGGCTCTTTTTCTGATGTTTCTGGCTGCCGTTTTTTACCGTCAGTCTTTGCTTACGGTGCTTCTTCTGCTGCTGCTGATCCTTCCGGTACTGTCGCTGGCCGCTACGCGTTTTGCCTCGCGACGGCTGCGGATCTCCGTTGAAAATCCCCATGACGAACTCACGCTGCCGGCTACGCTCCGCGTACGCGTGATCCTTCACAATCCCACGCCCTTTCCGCTTCTGAACTGCTGCCTTCGCTTTACGGCGAGGAATCTCTATTTTCCTCCTCTTCCGACCCAGGAACTGCTGATCCCGGCCGAAGCCGGCCGCCGCATGGAGTATCTGCTCCCTTTCCGTCTGGACGCCGCGGGCATGTTTTCCTTTTCCCTGGACGAGATCTGCGTAAGCGATTATCTCCATCTGTATTCCTTCCGCCTGAAACGGGATTTCCGTTTTGAGCTGCCCATCCTTCCCGCACCAGTCACGCTTCCTCCTTTGAATCTCACCAAAGCCATGATCGAAAGCGAGGAAAGCGTTCCCTCTCCCGACGGCGAACTGACCAGCGATATCCGGCAGCTTCGCGACTACCGTCCGGGCGACCGTATACGTGATATCCACTGGAAGATGACGGCCAGGGTCGGCGACGTGATGGTCAAGGAATACGAACGCGCAAAGGACCTCTACTATCTGCTCCTTCCGGAAACGGACAAACGTTCGCTCCAGGACTGCATCGCATATTTCTACAGTCTGGGACAGTGGCTGTTAAAACAGAAGGAAAACTACCGTGTGGCTCTCTACCATATCGAAGACCGCAGCTTTGAGTTTCTGCCGGTCAGTTCGGAGGATGAGCTGCTCATCTGCCTTTACCGCCTTTACCTCGAACCGGTGGAGGAACGCTCCGCCGCCTACGAAAGCCTTTTGAACCAGAAACCCGATATCGGAGGCGTGATCCGCATCCACGGCGCGCATATCCTAAGCTAGACCTTCGGAGAAACATAATGCCCAGGACCGTCAGCATTGCTGCACCAAAAAAGAAAAAGATCCGCATGAACGCCGCCCGCAGACGCGAGGAAGCGCAGCGCGAACGCGAGCTCAGCCTTTACGGGATGACTCTTGAGGATGTCCGGATGGAACCCCGTCCGGGACGCTTCTTTCTGTGTCTGATCCGCGCCATTCTGATCTTTATGGCCAGCTTCGGCATGATGGGCGCCCTGGTCAGCTCCTTTAAGCTGTCCTTTTCCTATCCCGTTGTGATCACGGGACTCTTTATCCTGTCCTTCCTGACCGCATTTCTCTATTATAATAAACTGACCTTCTACATCGGATATTTTGTCGTCTTCGGGAGCTTTATCGCTTTTTCGCTCAGCTTTTACTGGTATATCAATTCCGGTTACCAGGCTTTTATGAACGAAGTGTTCAACTCCTATTCCGACTACTTCCGCCTGCTTTCCACAAGGGAAGCCAGCGAGTTCATCACCGACCGTTACACGACCGTGACCATCGCCATGCTCTTCATGGGCTGGTTCTTCAGCATCCTCTTAAATATCACGATCTCGGGTTATATGAACCTGCCGGCCACCTTCCTGCTCACTTTTCTGCCCCTGCAGATCGCTTTCTATATCGACATCGTACCGCCGATCCCCTATCTGTGCATGCTCCTGGCGGTCTATATCAGCGTTGCCGTCCTGGGGCGCAGCGGTCATTTTACGCTTCCGTACCGGCGCGAGAACGATCTGGACTTTACCCGCCGCCGGAAAAAGAAACGCCACCTCCATACCTACCTGGCTTCCTCCCGCGGGATGCTGCAGGTTGCCGGTTACAGCATCGGTCTTTCGGTACTCTTCCTGCTCCTGGCAGGCGGTCTCTTTGCCGATGATCTCGACAGCCGCAATGTTTCAAACGGCGTAAAGAATACAACGGACCGCTTTGTCAAATCCTTTGTGCAGGGCGGCTTTTCCGCTCTCTTTGACCGCTACAGCGCCATAGGCGGACTGGCGCGCGGCCAGCTCGGCGGTATCGGAAACGTCAATCCCGATTACCAGACCGACCTTTACCTGCGCCTGGTTCCCAACAACTCCGGCAACATCTATCTGAAAGCATTCAGCGGTGTCCGCTATCAGGATAACTGCTTCTTTGAAGACGAGGCAGCGGAGCTGCTCAATACCAAGGATTATCTGCCCCGCCTTGCTGCCAGCCATGATGTGCAGCTCGAAGATCTGTACGAGGATCACGATTATGTGAGCAAGATCTGGATCGCTCTTACGGGTGCCGATTCCGGCTATCTGTACCGGCCTTATTTTCCGCTGCTTTCTTCCAAAGAGACTCCGCTTGCCGCCGGCGGGATCCCCGAAACAAAGCAGCAGAAGGTACTGGCGTATTATGATAGCCTCCCCTCCTTCGACAACGAAGAGGTCATGAAAAGCTTTGGCGTCGACAGCCTTGAAAGCTATGAAGTGCTCTATCTGCCCTTTGAAGAGCAGATCGCCTACGATCCCAACAGCGATATCACGGTACAATACCAGGAACTGGTCTACCAGAGCTGCCTCCAGATCCCGGAAGAACTGAAGCCTTCCCTGGAGCAGGCTGCAAAGGAAGCCGGTCTTTTCGAAGCCGCTGCCGCCTATCCTTCCCTGAAAGACGGCGAAAACCATCCCCTGAACCCTGATGACGAGGCTTCTCTGGCCCGTTATAAGGAACTGCAGAGCCAGCGCCTCGGCATAGCCGCAAGGCTGAAACGTTACTTTGCGACAGAGTTCAGTTACACCATGTCCCCCGGGACTACTCCCAGAAACGAGGATGTGGTGGATTATTTCCTTCATACGCAGAAGCGCGGCTACTGTGCCCATTTTGCTTCTTCCTCGGCTCTGCTCCTGCGCTACATGGGTATTCCCACCCGTTACGTGGAAGGCTATATGTGCACCGCGACCGACATCATGGACGGAACTCCCGTAAGCGATGATGCCTCGGGATGGCAGAGCAATGCCTCCGAGCTTGAGAAGAGCGGCGTGGTCGAGGTGCAGCTGAGTGACGGCTCCGCCCATGCCTGGATCGAGATCTGGCTGGACGGCTACGGCTGGATCCCTTACGAGATGACCCCTCCCTCCGATGAGGAGCCGATGATCAATCTGGATCTCTTCAGCCTGTTCTCGGGGCTCTTCCAAAACGCCCCCCGTAACAATTCAAGCGGCAACGGCAACAACGCTAATGCCGCCACCGGTACCGGAAACCTCGCGAATATCTTTGGCGGACTGCGCTTCCTGCTCCGTCCGCTGGCGATACTTCTGTGCGCGCTGGTACTTTTCCTGCTCTTCTTCCCTCTGTACCGGAGATTCACAGAGTTTCTGAAGATAAAAAACAGTCAAAAGCACGGCGACTATTCCGAAGCCCTGCTCCTATCCTACCGCCGTTTCCTGCGCAGGCTGATCCGCAGACGCTGCCCGGAGCTGAAGCATCCCACGCTCCGTGATGTGTTTAACGAAATGGAGAAGGAAGGCGTCGACGGCACTCCCATTCCCGCAGACGAGCTTGCACCGCTCCACAGCGGACTGTCGGAAGCCGCCTACGGCCGCGGCGAGCTGTCTGCCGAGGATTATCAGGCGCTCCGCCCTGTCCTTTCCTCACTGAACCGAACGCTGCGTCCCAAAAAACAGAAGAACAAAAAGAGATGACAAAAGCGCGGTCGGAAGCCGCGCTTTTCTCTGCGTTAAAGCGGCCCTGTAAGCCGTACACTCATGCAGGCGGGGCACAGACATGCTTATCGCACAAAATAAAAGCGGAAAGACACTCGCGCATCTTTCCGCTCTGCTGCGGGAAAAGGGACTTGAACCCTCACGGAAATACATCCACTAGATCCTTAGTCTAGCCTGTCTGCCAATTCCAGCATTCCCGCAAACAAAAAGTATATTACCAAATTTGTTTCCACTTGTCAAATGATTCCGAAAAAATATTTCAAAAAAATGATTGACAATCCCGGATAAAAATAGTAATATACACATGTTGCGCAGGAATGGCGGAATTGGCAGACGCGCACGGTTCAGGTCCGTGTGAAAGCAATTTCATGGGGGTTCAAGTCCCCCTTCCTGCACGAAAAAAGAGTGCGATCGGCACTCTTTTTTCTTTTCACATTCCCTCTCTTATGATAAAATCTACAGGTGTGGACCTGTTTCCGGCCCGTAAAGCGTTTGCAATGCCCCGGCGTTTAGCGGCACACGGAACGTTTTCATTCATATCTCATTCATACCCGCAAAAAATGATACGGGAGGTTAAAGATGTTAGAAGACATTATCACTGCCAGAAAAGCTCTGTTTTCCGACGGGGTACAGACCGTACTGCGCGGTCACGAGAACCGTAACCGCCGCGTTGTGCTCCTGAAGGGCAACCTCGTCCAGAATTCCCGCAGTGAAAGCCGCGGGATCAGTGCCAGGGTAAACAACGCCGGCAGCTTCGGCTTCGCTTCCATCGCGGAATACACCCCGGAGGCCGCCGAAAAAGTGCTGAAAGCCGCCGGAGAAAATGCCCTTCTCCTTTCCAAACACAGGGATAAGAAGATCCTGCTTCCCGCTTCCGCTCTGAGCGAAAGCCTGCCGCTGAACTATAACATCATAGATATGGAGCAGAAAAAGATCATCGAGCTTTGCAGACAGCTGGACGACTACGTGGTGAAGAAATACCCGGATCTGTTAAGCCGCACCATCTCATATTACGAGGATTCCCAGGACCGTATCGTATGCAGTTCCGATGCCTGCAGCGGCCATCTGGTCACACCGCGCTGTTACGTATATGTCACCATGAGCGCCGAGACCAAAGACGGTGTCCCCGTAGAGCTCTTTAAGGCTCTCGGCGGCTTCGGCAACTATTCGGATAACTTCAGTGATCCCGAAAAGCTCTATCCCGAGATCGACAAACTTTACAAGAAAGTAATGGATAAAAAGGAAGGCGTCTATGCCGAAGCCGGTCAGAAGACCGTTATCCTCGGAGGCATGATGGGCGGAATGCTTGCACATGAGGCCGTAGGCCACACCGTAGAGGCCGATCTGGTCCGAGGCGGCAGCGTTGCCGGCCCGAATCTCAACAAGCGTGTCGCCTCGGAGCTGGTCACGATGGTTGACTTCGCACACAGCTATAACGGTGCTCCTGCCCCGCTCCCGGTCTTTATGGATGACGAGGGAACAAAAGCCGTGGATGACGTACTGATCAAGGACGGCATCCTGGTCGGCTATATGAACGACCGTGAGACAGCGGAAGAATTCCATATGCCGGCTACCGGCAATGCCAGGGGCTGGAGTTTTGCGGACGAGCCGATCATCCGTATGCGCAACACCTGCATCCTGCCCGGAAAGAATACGGTGGAGGAACTGATCGCCTCGGTGGAGGACGGCTATTATCTGATCGATTCCGGTAACGGCGAAGCCGACCTGACCGGCCAGTTCATGTTTGGCGTCACCTGTGGTTATGAGATCAAAAACGGCAGGATCGGACGCGCCCTTCTGGACACCACGGTCAGCGGTATTGCCTTTGATATGTTAAAGACCGTTGACATGGTCTCGGACGAAGTGGAATGGTCCTCCAGCGGATTCTGCGGGAAGAAGCAGCCCATGGCTGTCGGTATGGGCGGCCCCCATATGCGCTGCCAGATCATGATCGGAGGAAGATAGGAGGTTCATATGAACGGATTAAGAGATACTGCCGGCCTTATGGACGGCATCCTGAAAGAACAGGATATCAGAAAATATACCTATACGCTCTCACGCTCGGAAAAGCAGGAGCTGAACCTGGAAAACGGCGATTTCAAGCTGATGCGCACGGTCTTTAATAATTCCGCTTATCTCCGCGTCTTCATGAACGACCGTATGGGCTCTGTCAACGGTAACGATATCAGCAGGGAAGGGCTTGAGCAGCTGGCAAAGGATGCCGTTTCCGCTGCCGAATCCGCTACGGAAGATCCCTGTCACGACATTGCTCCCGACCAGGGCAGCGATGTGTTCCGCCAGGGCGTGACCGAGCCGGATATAGACCGTTTTCTGGAAAGGATCAAAGAGTTCCTGGACGTCGTCAAAAACGAATATCCGAAGATCAATCTCATGGCCACCATCGGCGCCTTTGACCGCTGGACCTGGATCTCGCGCAATTCCAACGGCACGGAATTTGAAGCTTTTGCCGGACAGTATTCCTTCTCCCTCGAATTCAGCGCCTCTGAGGGAGACCGGACCACCGGCATCGACTATCTGGGCTTTTCCACCGCTGACCTGGATACGCCTTTCATCGATATGGTCGATATACGCAGGCGCCTGGAAAACGTGCAGAACAGCCTGGATCCGCAGACCCTGGACGGAAAATTCGAGGGCTGCGTGATCCTCACCCCGGCCACGGCCGCCGACATGGTCATGACGACCATTTACAATTATGCCAGTGAGGGAGTCGTCCTCGACGGGACCAGCCAGTGGCTGGACAAAGTGGGCGAACAGGTTGCCAGCGAGAAACTCACGGTTTCCTTCAAGCCCTATGACGAACGTATCATCATGGGCGAACGCGGCACCGCAAACGGCTTCCGCGCAGAGGAAGTGACGCTCATCGATAAAGGCGTGCTCAACACACTCTGGCTCAGCCTTTACGGTTCCAAAAAAACCGGCCGGCCTCTCGTAAAATATACCGGCAGCGATCTGGTGATCGAAGGCGGAGATAAAACGCTGGAGGAACTGATCGCCTCCGTTGATAAGGGGATCATCATGGGAGGTTTCTCCGGCGGCCAGCCCGGCGCAAACGGCGAATTCTCCGGCGTGGCAAAGAACAGCTTCCTGATCGAAAACGGTAAGATCAGCGGTGCCATTACCGAGACCATGGTAAGCGGCAATCTGGGTGAAGCCTTCAAAAACATCCGCGGCATCACCAAAGAGCAGCGCTGCAACGGCAGCACGGTCGTACCCTACATCGCCATCGACGGGATCGTGATATCGGGGAAGTGATACAACAAGGTTTCAACAAAAAAACAGCGGTCATGTTTACATGAACCGCTGTTTTTTTGTTGGAAACCCGCACGAACATGAGCAAGCAGTGCCCTGCTGACAAGCAGGGCTGCGGATTGCGAATGTTCGTAGAATTGCGGGAGTGCGAAGCACGAAGCAATTCGTGTTGTATCACTTATGCGAAATATTCGGAGCAAGCAGCGCCCTGCTGACAAGCAGGGCTGCGGATTGCGAATGTTCGTAGAATTGCGTGAGTGCGAAGCACGAAGCAATTCGTGTTGTATCACTTATGCGAAATATTCGGAGCAAGCAGTGCCCTGCTGACAAGCAGGGCTTATAAAATAAAAAACCGGGGATTCCCTTCCCCGGTTTTTTCTCTTTTTAATTCTTATTTTGCGTAATCCACAACGCGTGATTCACGGATGACATTCACCTTGATCATGCCGGGATACTGCATTTCATCCTCCACTTTCTTGGAGATCTCCCTGGCCAGGATCACCATATCATCGTCCGAAACCTGCTCCGGAACAACCATGACACGCACTTCTCTTCCGGCCTGTATTGCAAAGGATCGATCCACTCCCTTAAAGGAATTGGTGATCTCCTCCAGCTGGCTGAGACGGTTGGTATAGGTTCCGAGTGTTTCCCGTCTGGCTCCCGGTCTTGCGGCCGAGATCGCGTCCGCTGCCTGTACCAGGCAGGCGATCAGCGTAGTCGGTTCCACGTCCCCGTGATGTGCTTCCACGGCATTGACGACCACCTGCGACTCTTTGTACTTCCGGCAGAGTTCTGCTCCGAGCTGTACATGCGAGCCTTCCATATCATGGTCGACCGCTTTACCGATATCGTGCAGCAGTCCCGCACGACGGGCCACTCTCGCATCCAGTCCAAGCTCCGATGCCAGATGTCCGGCAAGCTGCGAAACCTCGATGGAATGTGTCAGTGCATTCTGGCCGAAGCTCGTACGGAACTTCAGTCTTCCGATCAGCCGGGTCAGCTCCGGATTCAGGCCGTGCACGCCGCATTCCAGCATGGCGGCTTCGCCTTCTTCCTTCATGATGCTGTCCACTTCCTTGCGGGCTTTGTCTACCATCTCCTCGATCCGCGCGGGATGGATACGTCCGTCCACGATCAGTCTTTCCAATGCGATCCTCGCCACCTCGCGGCGTACCGGATCGAATGCGGAAAGCACCACGGCTTCCGGAGTATCGTCCACGATCAGCTCCACACCGGTCATCGTCTCCAGGGTACGGATGTTGCGGCCTTCACGTCCGATGATGCGTCCTTTCATGTCATCACCGGGCAGGTTCACAACGGAGATCGTTGTTTCGGATACATGATCCGCCGCGCATCTCTGGATCGCGGTGATCACGCACTCTCTTGCCTTCTTGTCGGCTTCTTCCTTCGCACGCAGCTCCGCCTCTTTGATCTTCATGGCGGTCTCGTGCTTCACCTCTTCCTCAACGGATTTCAGCAGGTATTCCTTTGCCTGTTCGGAGGACAGCCCCGAGATACGCTCCAGTTCCTGCTGTCTCTGCGCACTCAGACGATCGACCTCTTCTCTCTTCTTGTTAAGGTTTTCCTCGCGCTGCGCAAGACTCTGTTCCCTTCTCTCGATCGCTTCCGTCTTCTTGTCGATGTTCTCTTCCTTCTGCTGTATCCTGCGTTCGGAACGCGTCTGTTCGTTTCTGCGTTCCTTCAGCTCACGGTCCAGTTCGTTCTTCGCCTTGATCGTCTCTTCCTTGACTTCGATCATGCTTTCACGTTTCTTTTCCTCAGCAGCCTTCAGAGCCTCGTCAATAATGGTTCTGGCTTTATCTTCAGCATTACCGATCTTGGCCTCTTCTTCGCGTTTATATTTGCTTACGGAAAGCTTGGCCGTGAGGGGCACTGCGATGATCAGCGTGACCACGACAGCGATCGCTGCGCCTATTAAATACTCCATAGGTGCACCTCCTCGTATGAAATTTTCATGGTGCAAACAAAAAAACTGTTGACATCACAACAGAAACTATTATAGTGTAAATGCCTGTATTATGTCAAGTAAAAAGCCTGCCCCCGAACTCTTGCAAAAGTCTGCCTCGATACCCTTACGCCATCTGCGTCTCATCATATTCCGAAATAAAAAGCTTTTCGTGATAAACGGATCCGCAAGGGAGGCATTTTCCGATCGTTCCGAAAAAAAGATCACCCTTTCCGAACGAAAGGGTGAATATAATCCTTTTTACACGTGACCGATACGGATCCCCGGAACAAAGCTCTCCGTTACCGGCACCCCTGTAATATTTCAATCAGATAAAAAAATACCTCAATAGTATTTTAATATCCTCTTGAGCTCGTCGTTATCAATGTCATGCATAATGAGCTTATTGCCCTCCATATGAATGTCCAGTTCATCGTCATCATATTCTTCACATTGAGCATAGATGGTCGTCCGCTGGCTGTTACCAACGACAATATAGGTACCGGTGGCGTAAATACCTTCATCGGGCTTTTTCGTATATTCCCAGGTCCCGTCCGGATAAATATCATAATAACTCTCATATTCGGTGAAAAGCCAGCGTCCGTAGAAATTCTGAAGCGGCTCAAAGTAAGGATCCGGTCCTTCACTCATCTCATTCTGCATGGTCTCTTCGCTGATATTCCCTATGATGGCATAGTGATCGCCATAAGGATCCAGGAGCCGCCCGTCATCCTGCAGGGTAAACACCATATCCTCAGATTCATCACCGCCGTAATGAAGCGTCACAATTTCGCCGCCGTCATAATCAAAGGTCCCGCCTTCGTCCATTCCGCCATCCGAATATCTCCACCATCTTCCGTTCGGAAAGAAATCCAGCCCCACCTCAAAAACATCATTATCCACATCTTTCCAGCAATAATAGAGCCATGCGCAGGGATCGTCCGGATCTATGGAAGTATCTACTTCAGTCTTTGTGGGTATGCAATCCTCATCCGAATCATCATCCCCCCACTCGATGACCTGCCAGTTTCCGGCCTTCCCGTCATCCTCATTTATCGTATCATCATCCCCGTCGGAAAATCCGCCGTCATCGACCCCGCCGAAGAGTCCGCCGTCATTATCGTCCTCCTCATCGTATCCGTCTTCGTCTTCGTATTCGTCCTCTTCCCGGTCTTTCCTGCGCCTGTCCTCTTCTTTGTCTTCACCGCAGCCCACCGCCGCATATACCATCACTGCACTGAGAAAAAGCACTGCCGCTCTTCTGAGTTTCATCACATTCATCCTCCCCGTCCGCTCCCATTCTGTATGGGAATTTCTTTCCCGGACGTGCTGCATTGTATCATATAGAAGGCAAAATAGCAAACGCTTACATGTCTGTCTCAGCCCGCCTCACGGAAAAGTACCGCGGAGATATCGCTGCTCCGGAAACCCCTGCGGGCCAGGAATGCATACTGTCTGCGCTTTTCTCCGGCATCCGCCGTCGCGGGATCATAATGCCTGCGTTCAAGCAGCTCACGGATCAGTTCCTGCTCATCCCCGGGCTGCCAGGCTTCCTTCTCTTCCCACTCCGCAAAAGCTTCATCGATGATCGTACGGGATATCCCTCTCTGCACAAGCTGCTGACGCATACATCCCCGGCTCTTCCTTCCGGCATAACACTCCAGATAACGCCTTACATAATCAGCATCATCCACATAACCGTATCCCTTAACGGCTTCCAGGGCTTTCTCCGCCACCTCCGCCGGGCTGCCGCCGCTGAGCAGTTTTTCCCGAAGCTGGCTCTCCGTGTAATCCTTTCGCCCAAGAAGAAAAAGCAGGCGTTTTACCGCCCGCGGAAGGAGGATCTCCGAAAAGATCCCTTCCTGTTCCGCTTCGGATAATACCCTGCCTTCTTCGATCAAAAGGCGGCCCGCCTCCGCTTTGTACAATACAAAGGCGGGCTCACCATCCAGTTCTACCTGTACACGCCCTTTGGAGATCCCGTTCAGGGCTGTCACTTCCGCCATCGGCTTACTCAGCCTCGCTGCCGGCTGCTGCTTCCTCCGACGCCCTGCTCTTCCTCGATGCCTTCGCGGGCTTCGGAGCCTTGATGTCGATCTCGGAAGGTGAACCGCCGATATTGTAATGCTCACGCACCTTACGGTCCACTTCACTGCACACCTCGGGATGCTCCTGCAGATAGATCTTTGCGTTCTCCCGGCCCTGTCCGATCTTTTCACCGTTATATGCATACCACGCGCCGCTCTTATTGATCACATCGATATCCACTGCCAGATCCAGCAGGTCACCTTCATAACTGATGCCCTGACCAAACATGATATCAAACTCCGCCTCCTTGAAGGGAGGTGCCACCTTGTTCTTTACGATCTTTGCACGGGTACGGTTACCGATGAATTCGCCGCCGTTCTTCAGCTGTTCCACACGGCGGATCTCCATACGTACGGACGCATAATATTTCAGAGCATTACCGCCCGTGGTCACCTGCGGATTGCCGTAGAAGACGCCGACCTTTTCACGCAGCTGATTGATAAAGACCACCGTGCAGTTGGATTTGCTGATGGCACCGGCCAGCTTTCTCAGCGCCTGGCTCATCAGCCTGGCCTGCAGACCTACATGCGCGTCTCCCATATCTCCTTCCAGCTCGGCCTTGGGCGTAAGTGCCGCTACCGAGTCCACCACCACGATATCCATGGCCCCGCTGCGCACCATGGTCTCGGCGATCTCCAGTCCCTGCTCGCCGTAATCCGGCTGGTTGATATACAGATTATCCACATCCACGCCGATATTGGCCGCATAGACCGGATCCAGCGCGTGCTCCGCATCGATAAAGCCTGCGATACCGCCTCTCTTCTGCACCTCGGCGATCATATGAAGCGTCACGGTCGTCTTGCCGGAAGACTCCGGTCCGTAGATCTCGATCACACGTCCCTTGGGGATGCCGCCCAGTCCCAGCGCGATATCCAGGCTCAGAGAGCCGGTAGGGATCGTTTCCACGTTCAGCTTTGATGCGGGATCGCCGAGCTTCATCATGGCTCCCTTGCCAAACTGCTTCTCTACCTGCATCATTGCCGCTTCCAGTGCTTTCAGTTTTTCTTCTCTTTCCATTTGATCTTCCTCCGCTTCGCTCCGAACATCTGTTCGTCATTGGCTATACTATAAAACATCTGTTCGGGTTTGTCAATAAGTTTTTATTGTAAACTGCTTTTTGTTAACCATGAGCTTATCCTATAGGATTAACTGTACGATAAACTCCCCTCAAAATTTTCTTTTTTTCCCTTGTTTCGCCCTATTTCCCCTTTTTCCCCCTCCTTTCCACTCGTGTTACTTTTCAGTGTTCTCCCGGACAAGTCGATTCGTAACCACTTTTTCCATTTTGCTGCCATACTGTTTCTTTTGGATTTTCGGCCTTTAAGGCCGGGGGATCATCCCCGTGAATGCGGATCCGCGACCGGTTCCGCCAGAGCTCGCGCTCTATGATAGCTCGATTATAACATAAGCCACAGAAATTGCAAGTATTTTTTTTTGTTCCGTTCACATGCGTCAGTGCGGAACATGGATATAAGTCTGCAGCCGCCGGCCATAAGAGCGGGATGCGGATTCCGTCGCTGAGCAGCTCTATGAAGCTGCTCCCGTCTTCTGCATTTTCCGGGTCCGGCCGAGACTCAGCATCCATGCTTCGGCTCGGCCTCTCGCCGCCATCCGGGCGGCTCGCCCCTGCGCTGCTCAGCAGCTTCAAGAGACTGCTAGCGCTCCTCCATATGCATCCCGCTTCTTATGTCCGCGTCTGCCCTCCTTCTTCCCGCATCGTCCCGCCCTCCCGATGTTCACTCCACCCCCGGCGGCAGCGGAGGGCACAGCTTTTCCCGCATCGAAACTGTCCCCTCTGCCAACAGCATCCATCGCGCCGAAGTGGAGGCCGCGGGATCACGCGGACAAAGGCCCAGAAAAAGCATGGCCCCGGAGCGTTGCCGCAGCCATAACCTTCCTCACGCCTCACTTCACTCTCAGCCGCATACTGAGTGAGCGTCGGCGGTGCGGGGCGGATCGGCATCCTCCGGACGCCGGACATAAAGCGGAACACAATGTATATTGTGCCGCTCGAGGAGGATATCCTGTTCCGGACAAATCACGGCGCGCTTTTAGCGGCAGGCAGAATCCATCGCACACACGGAATATCACACGGATATAGTGAAGAAAAAGCATGGGCCCGAAGCGTTGCCGCAGCCATATCCTTCCTCATCCCTCACTACTCCCTCAGCCACTTACTGAGTGAGCGTCGGCGGTGCGGGGCGGATCGACATGCTCCGGACGCCGGACATAAAGCGGAACACAATGTATATTGTGCCGCTCG
>JAEELW010000053.1 GCA_016282915.1 Lachnospiraceae bacterium
CGAATTGATATCGTAGGTGTAGGTCACAGCCACGCTGTTGTCGTCTTTTCTTCCCTTGGGCAGGTCGATCTCGAGCTCGCCGAGCTGCAGATTGTTCTCGGCAAAACGGCTCTCGCCCTGCAGGACGGAAACACGGATCACGCGCTGGTCATCCCGCAGCGGATACAGGGTTTCCGTGCGGCTGGCCGGGATCACGGTATTGCGCTCGATGATGGGACAGACATGCCCGCTCTCGAACCCGCCGCCCTCGCGTTCGATGCTCACCTCCGTGCTCAGGGTAAAAGGACACACATCCGTCAGTATCACTTCCCGGATGCTGTCGCGTCTTTCCTTCATGGCTGCCTGGATGGCCGCGCCGATCGCCACGGCTTCATCGGGGTTGACCGAGCAGTCCGGCAGGGTGCGGAAGAGACGCCCCACCATGCGGCGTACCAGAGGGAGCCGCGTTGCGCCGCCCACCAGAACGACCTTGTCGATCTCGGAAAGCTTAAGTTTTGCGTCCGAGAGGCTCTTCCGTACGGGGATGCGGATGCGCTCCAGCAGCTCTTCGCAGTTTTTCTCAAATTCCTCGGGAGAAAGTACGGCTTCCTTTTCTTCGCCGCCGATATTGCAGCGCATGACGGGATGCCGTTCCTTTTCCAGGGAAAGCTTGCACAGCTCCGCCTGTTTATGTACATGGCGCAGCGTCTTATCGTCCAGCAGGGAAGGATCCACCCCGCTCTTTTTATACCACATCTGTTCCAGCACGGAGGTAAAATCCTCGCCGCCCAGATAGTTGTCGCCGGCTACGGCGCGCACTTCCAGGATGGTCCCGGAAAGCTCCAGGATCGATACGTCAAAGGTGCCGCCGCCCAGGTCGAATACCAGGACCTTCGCATCGTCCTGCATCTCATATAAGCCGTAAGCCACCGCAGCAGCCGTGGGTTCGCTGATGATGCGTTCCACTTTCAGCCCGGCCAGTTCCCCGGCCTGTTTCGTCGCCTTACGCCGGGCGTCATTAAAGTAGGCCGGAACGCTGATCACGGCTTCTTCGATCTTTTCGCCAAGATAGGCCTCCGCATCCTCTTTCAGGGAGCGCAGGATAAAGGACGAGAGTTCCTCGGAGCGGAACAGCCGTCCGTTTAAGCGGTATTTGGCATCCGTACCCATGGTGCGCTTAAATACGGCAGCGCTGTCTTCCGGATGCAGGAGCATCCGTTCTTTCGCCACCTCGCCGACATAGATCTGTTCGCCCTCTACGCTCACGACCGAAGGGGTGAGCCGGCCGCCCAGCCGGTTCGGAATGATCTGCGGTCCGTCATCGCTGTAATACGCTGCCAGACTGTTCGTTGTCCCGAGATCGATACCGATGATCATCTTTTCTGTCCTTTCTTGAAAAAATAGCTTTGTTATTATATCATAGAACGGAAATATCGAAAAGACTTTAACGGAGAAAGGGTTGACCGAATGGAGATCGCAGAAGCCTTCAGGATCCTGCAGATGGAAAGAACCGACGATGAAGCTGCCATAAAAAAGCAGTATCGGGCTCTTCTGCCCCTTCACAATCCCGAGGATGATCCGGAGGGCTTTAAGGCGCTGCGTGAGGCGTATGAGCTGGCCCTGCATCCGCCGAAGGAGGAAGAGAAGGAAGAAGCGGACGATGAGATCGGCCGCTGGCTGAAGCGGGTGGAAGCCGTTTATCTTGATATGAACAGGCGCAGGGATCCCGGGGAGTGGGAGGAACTGCTGCGCGATCCGCTCTGCGAGGGCCTGGATACCGCTTTTGAGACCAGGGAGCGTCTTCTGGTCTTTATCATGGAGCATCAGTATCTGCCCCATCCGGTATGGCTGCGTCTGAATGAGCTCTTCCGCTTTGTTGAGGAGCAGGAAGACCTGCTGGAGAAATTTCCTCCGAATTTCATCGAATATGTGACCTACCAGTGTGAAAACGAGACCTTCGGAAACTATGATCTGTTTGAATATGAGGGCGGGGATCTGCCGGATTATGATAAGTGGATCACGGATTTTTATGCGTTGAACCGTCACGTGAGCTCGATCGAAAACTCCGTGGAACAGGCCCGTCCGGAGGGAGGGGACCAGGAGCAGCGCAGCGGTCCTATCCACTTTTTCACCGGTACGGAGATCCTTCACGATAATGAGGATCTGAAGAAGCAATATGACGAAGCATCAAAGGAAGCGGATCAGCTGGCGCTCTCCGGGATCAAGCATCCCTATCTTGATGTGGAGAGACTGCGGCTGGCAATGATCCCGGAAGACGGAGGTCCGCTTCCGGACGGAGAGAGTATCCCGGACTTATCCCGCCGCCTGCTGAAAAAATACGGCAGCGATCATTATGTGGGACGTATCGCCGGAGAAGGACTGGCTTCCGCCGGAGAGTGGGAGGAAGCCCTGCCTGTCTGGAAAAAGATACAGGAAGAGGCTCCGGAGCGTTCATCCGTATATTTTGATATCGCCGGCTATCATTTCAGCAAAGGGGATTTTGAAACCGCGGAAAACATCATCCGCGAGCATATCAGCGGCCTGAACGGTTCCCTGAAGGTAAAGAATTTCTTCCTGCGTGTACAGCAGATGCGGGATGAGGCGTATCTGAAGCGGCTCGAGGAGGATCCGGACGATCTGGGCGCCTGGATCGAGATGTGCTGGAGCCGTTTCCACAGCGACCGTATCAAAGAGACCTATGATCTGCTGGAGCAGAAAAGCTATGTTCCGGGTACTTCGGAATATTATGATTATGTGGATATGAAGGGTCGCTGCCTCCTGGAGATGGAGCAGTATGAAGAAGCCCTGATCTGGCTCAAAAAATGGGAGCAGGCGCTGGAAGAGCTGCCCGACGACGGCAGCGACAAATATGCGAAACGTAAGAAGACCCTGGGGTATCAGCGTTTTGTTCTGGCGGAATGCTATGGGCATCTGGCACTGGAACGGCCGGATAAAAGCCTTTACGAAACCGCCATTCAATATGTGAGCGGAGCCATCGAGGTTGAGGATGACGAAAGCATGATCCTGCCCTATCGTGATCTGAAGCAGCGTATCATGTTAAGGGCCGGGCAATACCGCGAGGTCGTGGACGAATGCGATGTGCGGATCCGGCAGGATCGGAATGACCTGCCGGCCTATCTGCGCCGTCAGGAGGCTTATTACCGCCTGCGTAACGGCCAGGGCGTTGTGGATGATTACCATTCCATTATGGCGCTGTACAAGGATTATTACCGCCCGTATCTGCTGGCTCTGCGCGTTTTCCTTGCCTTTCACCAGGAAGAGGACGCTCAGTCCGTGCTGAATGCGGTAAAGGAAAACGAAATCACTCATCCGGCCATTGATATGGAGGAGCTGCGGCTGCTGCGCAGGCTGCAGGAAAAAGAGGGCGGGGCGGAGAGCTTTCTTAAGAAAGCGTCGTCCATGCTGGAGGAGCTGAAAGAGAAGCCCCAGGAGAAAGACCTGATGCAGGATCCCGAAGATGTGGTCACGCCGGATCATGTATATTTCGAAATGGCCGGCGCTGCCGTGGAACGGGATGAAATGGATGAAGGTCTCCGTCTCTGTGATGAGCGTATCGGAGAAGGAACAAAGCTTCGCGGCTTTTATATGCTGCGGGCAAATATCCTGAGGCTGAAGAATGAGTACGACCGTGCGCTCTCGGCATACCGGGAGCTCCTTGAAAAGGACGATAATAACGACATGGCCTGGTATTATATGGGGCTGTGTTACCGTGGAAAAGGCGGGCAGTATGAAGATGAGATCCGCTGCTTTAAAAAGGCGCTGGAACTGGATCCCGAAGAGGACCGCGCCGTGTACGAGCTGGCCCGCACCTACCAGAACCGCTATCAGCGCTATCAGGCGCTGGTGGATTATGAAAATGCGAAGAAGCAGTTTGACCGTCTGGTAGAGCTGAATCCCACGGCTTTTGTATATTCGGCCAGGGCGGATCTGCTGCGTTACAGCGGGGATCTGGATGCGGCGATCGCGGATCTGCGCATGGCCCTGGAAAAGAGTGAAGGCGATGAAAGTGACGATTCCTTCCGCCTGTACCGTATCGGGGATCTTGAGTTCCTGCAGAGGCACACGGATAAAGCCGAGGCCATTTTCCGGGAAGGGCTGGAGAAGTACGGGGATATGCAGACGGCGCCGATCTACCAGCTGGCCGATACCCTGGGCAGCAGGGGACAGTGGGACGAGGCGCTTAAGGTACTGGAGCGTTATGCGGATGCCTATAAGGAGAACGGCAATTACCTCAACAAGATCGCCGAGATCCAGATCTGCTGCGGTCATCCGGAAAAGACGCTGGAGCTGTACCGTAAGCTTTATGAGATCGGCTGGCTGAAGGAATGGCAGTACTATGACGCGCAGCTGGAGGTGGTGCTCCAGACGGATCCCGGCGCTTTTAAGGAGCGTTTCCGGGAACTGGATCCGCAGCTCCGGAAAGTGATGGGGGTGGGCTTTGCCGATATCCATCTGGATTATGCGCTTTTTTCCATCCGGAGCAAAAGGCGGGATAAGGAGAAGCTGGAAAGCGTCTACCGTTATTTCCTGGCCATGGGCGGCAAGCTCCTGTATGCGAGGATGCTTTCGCAGGCCCTGAATTACCTGCGCAGAGCCATGGATCTGAACAATATCCTGAAAAAAAACGACGGTGCGAAGATCCTGGAGCAGATCGCGCTCTGCTACCGGCTGATGTCCTTAAAACACCGTTTTTCCTCCGAGCAGAAACAGTGGGCGGAGAAATTTGCCAAATGGGGCGTCAGGGCCCTGATGCGGAAAGATGTGCCGAAGGAACTGACAGAGCAGCAGGGCGAGGATATGTCTACCGAGGAATACTATGTGAAATGCATGCCCTGCGATAATGCGATACGTTATTCCAAACTGGCGAGATTGTACCTGATCGCCGGAGATATGAAGAAATACGAAAAGTATATCTCTGCCATCGACAAATGCACTTATTGCCTGTCCTGCCGCTATCAGGAATGCTATGACGCGCTGATCGTAAAAGCATATGCGGCGGAATTTGAAGGCGATCATGCGAAAGCAAAGGAACTGTTTTCACGGGCGGCGGCGATCGCGCCCACAGATATAGAAAATGCAACGGGGGTATATGCAAATGGCTGAAATGATCTTTGGAGGGATCTTTTTTCTGGTAGGTTTCGGTGTATTCCTGATCGGTTTACTGAAACCGCCCGGAACTATAATAGAAAATGCGGGCATCGCGATGGCTGCCGGCGCTTTTTTTGCGCTGATTGGTCTTCTGGTCATAATTCTCGGTATCCGCAGGCTCATAAAGAAAGCGCAGGTCATCAAAAAAGGGAAACATTATCCGGCGATGATCTGGCAGTATGACGCCGATTATTCCACAATGGTCAACGGCAAGCCCCTTCTTCAGCTGTATGTGCGTTTCTTTGATGATGCGGGTCATATGCGCCAGGAGATACTGAAGACCGGTACCACTTCCCGGAGTAAATATCCTCTGGGAAATACCGTGGAAGTCTCGGAGTATGACAACGAGATCGTTCTGGTCAGAAAGTCGTCCGTGGCGGAAGCACATCCCAGACGCGGGGAGCTGATCGATCCTGCTGCGGTACCGGTATCACTCTGCGGAGCGGATGCGTACGGTGCAACGGCGGCGGATGTGCTCGGAGATAAGAAGGCCGCTTTCGGAAATATGATAGCGGCATCAACTTCCCTGACGGGGAGAGCATCGAACGTGCCGCCTGCCGGAGCTGCCGGCGGAATGATGAACATCGCCTGTCCGCAATGCGGAAACGTTCTTTCCGTGGTCCCCGGAAATTCCGTGGACTGCAGCTGCGGACGGCGGGTAACGCTCACGCCGGACCACATGATCCTCTGAGGCGTTACTTTTGTCCATGTCCTGATCTCAATGCCCTGCCGGCCCGATCTTCCGGTGGGGTATTTTATTATCATCCTTTGCCCGCAGCATGATTGTAATTTTGCGGGCTTCGATGTATAATTTTGTGTGTTGTATAATCCTAAAGGGAGGTTCAAGGAATGGAACGTTATTATCAGGACAGCATAGAGTGTGCATCGCCGGAAAAGATCCGGGAGATCCAGGATGAAAAACTGGTGGAGCAGGTAAAGCATGTCTGGGAAAACGTCCCCTACTATCGTAAAAAGATGGAGGAAAAAGGCGTGAAGCCCGAGGACATTAAGGGAGTGGAGGATCTGCACAAGCTGCCCTTTCTTTCCAAGTATGATCTGCGGGATTCCTATCCCTACGGTCTTCTCGGGGTGCCCAAAAAGGATGTGGTGCGTATCCATTCGACCAGCGGAACTACGGGAAAACGCGTGGTTGCGTATTATACCAAAGGTGACCTGGACCTGTGGGCGGAATGCTGTGCCAGAGCCATTGTGGCGGCAGGCGGCAGCGAAGAGGATGTTATACAGGTTTCCTACGGCTATGGCCTGTTTACGGGAGGTCTGGGACTGCACGATGGGGCTCATAAGGTAGGCTGTATGACCATCCCCGCTTCTTCCGGAAATACGGAGCGGCAGATCATGTTCATACGGGATCTGCAGGCGACCATCATCTGCTGCACGCCTTCCTATGCGGCCTACCTTGGCGAGAGCATGAAGGAGATGGGGCTTAAGCCGGAGGATATCCCCCTGAAGGCAGGCATTTTCGGCGCGGAAGCCTGGAGTGAGGAGATGCGTCATGATATCGAAAAGACGCTCGGTATCAAGGCCTTTGATATCTATGGATTGACGGAACTGTCCGGACCGGGCGTGGCTTTTGAATGCAGCGAGCAGAACGGCATGCATATCAATGAGGATCACTTCATTGCCGAGATCATCGATCCCGACACGGAAGAAGTGCTTCCCGAGGGCAGCCAGGGTGAGCTGGTATTTACGGCCATCGACAAAAAGGCGTTTCCGATGATCCGTTACCGTACCCGCGATATCTGCACTCTGCACCGCGAGAAATGCAGCTGCGGGCGCACGCTGATCAGGATGGAGAAGCCGAAGGGACGTACGGACGACATGCTCATCATCCGCGGCGTGAACGTGTTCCCGAGCCAGATCGAGACGGTCCTTCTGGAGCACGGTTATCAGGCAAACTACCAGATCATCGTGGGACGCGAGAACAATACGGATACGCTGGATGTCCATGTGGAGATGACGCCGGAGATGTTTACCGACGATATCACCGAGATCAACAAGCGCCAGGGCGATCTCGTCAAGGGAATGCTGAGCATGCTGGGGATCAAAGCAAAGGTCACGCTGGTAGCGCCCAAGAGCATTACCCGCAGCGAAGGCAAGGCGGTGCGCGTGATCGACAATCGAAAGATCTGAAAGGGGGTTACGGGATGAGTGTAAAACAGATTTCGATTTTTCTTGAGAACAAGACGGGTCGGCTGGATGAGATGACGCAGGTGCTGGCCGACAACAGCATCAACATGCGTGCGGTTTCCCTTGCGGAGACCGACGGTTTCGGTATCGTGCGTATCATTGTGGACGATCCCTATGCGGCCACGACGGTGCTGAAAGACGCCGGATATATCAACAAGCTTACCAGCGTGGTGATCGTGGAGGTACCCAACAGTCCCGGCGGTCTGAACCGCGTGCTGAAGGTATTTACGGAAGCTTCCATCAACCTGGAATATATTTATGCCCTTTCTGCCGGGAAGCAGCCCGAGCATGCCTACATGATCTTCCGTGTGAGCAACCATAAGGAAGCGGAGACAGCGCTGACCCGTGCCGGGATCCGTGTGCTGAGCCAGGAGGATATCACGGAACTCTGATTATGCATATGAGAGCATTCCTGCGGGAGGCCACAGCGGCTGTTTATTGAATGATGCAGACAGCGATGCGTCCAGCGGGAAATGAGCAGCGCAGAAGGAATTGCAGTACGCAGGCAGAATATACAGGAGGACAGAGGATATGGAGATCAGCATAGAAAAACTTCAGGAACTCATCGACGGATCCGATAATATCGTGTTCTTCGGCGGTGCGGGCGTATCCACCGAGAGCGGGATCAAGGACTTCCGCAGCGTGGACGGGCTCTATCACATGAAATTCAAATATCCGCCCGAGACCATGCTCTCCCATTCCTTTTACGTGCGGCACAAGGACGAATTCTTTGATTTTTATAAGGATAAGCTGCTGGAATGCACCTGCGGCGAAAATCCCGCAAAGCCCAATGCGGCTCATCTGGCGCTGGCAAAGCTGGAGGAGAAGGGAAAGCTGAAAGCCGTGATCACCCAGAATATCGACGGGCTGCATCAGGCGGCCGGCAGTAAAAATGTGCTGGAGCTGCACGGCAGTGTGCTGCGGAATTACTGCGAAGACTGCGGAAAGAGCTTTGAGGCTTCCTATCTGTACAAGGCGGCAGGTGTACCGAAATGCGATAAATGCGGCGGGGACATCAAGCCGGATGTGGTCCTTTATGAAGAGGGTCTGGACAACAGCATCATGAGCCGTTCCGTTCAGGCGATACAGGAAGCGGATATGCTGATCATCGGCGGCACAAGCCTGGTGGTCTATCCGGCGGCGGGGCTCATCGATTATTACCGCGGAAGCAAACTGGTGCTGATCAATTTCGATGCTACCGCGCGCGACAGCATGGCGGATTATTCGATCCACGGAAAGATCGGAGAGATCTTTTCACAGCTGAAGATCTGAAGCGATGCGCGGCTGGCTGGTAGTCAATCAGTTTATAACAAGTGAAAAATTCAGGGAGCTGTTCGGCATGCTCGAAGCGGCCGCAGCTCCCTGCGGCTGTATACTGGAAAGGATGAGCAATTCCCTGCTCTGGGGGAAGCTTGCGGAATGGGACTATGTCATTCCGGAGAAGGAACGGCCGGATTTTGTGCTTTTCTGGGACAAGGATCTGCGTCTGGCAGCGGAGCTGGAGCGGCAGGCCCTGCGTCTTTACAATCCCGCCGCGGCCATCGAAGCCTGTGACGACAAAAGCCTGACCTGGCTGATCTGCCGCCATGCCGGAATCCCGCAGGCGGAAAGCCTCATTTCCCCGAAGAAATTTCATAACGACGGTCTGATCGATCCGGAGCTCGTCTCCCGTGCGGAGGCACTTTTCGGCTTTCCCTGCGTGGTCAAGGAGGCCTTCGGCTCCTTCGGACAGCAGGTATATCTCGTAAAAGATGCGGAGGAGCTGAAAAACACGATACTTTCCATCGGGGAGCGTCCCTATCTGATCCAGCGCTTCATCGCATCCTCCCGCGGCCGCGACCTGCGCCTGCAGGTGGTAGGGGATAAAGTGATCGCGGCGATGCTGCGGGAAAATGCGGACGACTTCCGTGCCAATCTGACCAACGGCGGTCACGCCACGGATTACACGGATAAGCTTACGCGGGAGCAGACGGAACTGGCCCTGCGGGCCGTAAAGGTCCTGGGACTGGATTTTGCGGGCGTGGATCTGCTTTTCGGTGAAAACGGCGAAAGCATTCTCTGTGAAGTCAATTCCAATGCACATTTCAAAAATCTCTTTGACTGTACCGGTGTAAATGCGGCGGAGCATATCCTGCGCCATATCACGCAGCGGAAGGAGTGAGGCGGCGGATGCGTATGGATAAGTATCTTGCGGATCTGCACATCGGCAGCCGCAGCGAAGTGAAGGAAAAGATCCGGCAGGGGCTCGTGAAAGTGAACGGACAGGTCGTAAAAGACCCGGGTTTCGCCGTTTCCTCTGCGGATACGGTGGAATGCGGGGGCGCAGAGCTTTCCTACCGCGAGCATTTTTATTATATGCTCAATAAGCCCGCCGGGCTTTTGAGTGCAACCGAGGATGCACGGCAGCAGACGGTGCTGGATCTCTTCCCGAAAGAACTGCGAAAGGGCCTTTCTCCGGTGGGGCGTCTGGATAAGGATACGGTCGGACTTCTTCTGATCACTGATGACGGGAAGTTGGCGCACCGGCTGCTCTCGCCTGCGCATCATGTGGACAAGACATATCTGGTACGGACGGATGCGGCGATCGTTCCGGAAGATGCGGAATGCTTTGCGGCGGGAATGAGCCTTTCGGACGGCACGAGGCTGCAGCCGGCGGTCCTTGAGATCGATGCGGAGGATCCGCGGCAGGCCCGGATCACGATCCGTGAAGGAAAGTACCATCAGATCAAAAGGATGTTTGCTGCAAGGGGAAAGGAAGTGGTCGGACTGAAACGCCTTTCCATGGGAGGGCTGAAACTGGATCCGGCTCTGCCCGAAGGCGCATGGCGGGAGCTGACGGAGGACGAACTGGAATTGCTGCTCCGTTCTTAAAGGCGCAAAAGCTTTTTCTTTTCAAGCATGCAGATTTATAGTATAATTTGCGACAGTTAAAAAATGATACGATTCCGCAGCCGGTCGGCTGCGAGTATAAACAGAATAATCTATTCGGAGGAAAAAACATGATCAAGCTGTATGATGGCGGAGCTTATTTACTGAAGGGCAGCAGGCTGGTAACGGAGGAAGCCGCTGTAGCTGCGGAGTGCGGCACAGCCGTGAGCCGGGAAGAAGCCGCAAAGGGCACCATGGCCTGGGATATCCTGCATGCACACAACCGTTCCGGGGATGAGAAAAAGCTCAACATCCGTTTTGACAAGCTCACATCCCATGATATCACTTTCGTGGGTATCATCCAGACGGCGAGGGCGTCGGGGCTGAAGCGTTTCCCGATCCCCTATGTGCTGACCAACTGCCACAATTCACTTTGTGCCGTGGGCGGTACCATCAATGAGGATGACCATGTCTTCGGTCTGTCCTGTGCAAAGCGTTACGGCGGCGTATATGTACCGCCTCACATGGCTGTGATCCATCAGTTTGCAAGAGAGATGCTGGCGACGGCCGGCGGGATGATCCTGGGATCGGACTCCCACACCCGTTACGGTGCGCTGGGAACCATGGCTGTCGGCGAGGGCGGGCCCGAGCTGGTCAAGCAGCTTTTGGAGCAGACCTACGATATCGATATGCCCGGCGTGGTGGCCGTATATCTGAAGGGTGAGCCCGCAAGAGGCGTAGGTCCCCAGGACGTGGCTCTTGCCATCATCGGTGCGGTCTTTAAGAACGGTTATGTTAAGAATAAGGTCATGGAATTTGTAGGGCCGGGTGTGGAAAAGCTTTCTGCGGATTATCGTATCGGCGTGGATGTGATGACCACCGAGACCACCTGCCTGTCTTCCATCTGGCAGACGGACGAGGCGATACGTGAATTCTATGCGATCCACGGGCGCGAGAGTGATTATAAGGAGCTGAAGCCCGCGGATGTAGCCTATTATGACGGCGTTGTGGAGGTGGATCTTTCGGCGGTGAAGCCGATGATCGCCCTGCCTTTCCATCCGTCCAATACCTATACGATCGACGAGCTGAACGCAAATCTGGAAGATATCCTTGCGGATTGCGAAGAAAAGGGTAAGGTAAGTCTGGACGGAGCGGTGGATTTCAAGCTCCGGAACAAGATAAAGAACGGAAAGCTCCTGGTGGATCAGGGTATCATCGCAGGCTGCGCGGGCGGCGGTTTTGAGAATATCTGCGCGGCTGCGGATATCATGGACGGTGCCTATATCGGTTCGGACGAGTTCAATATGAGCGTCTATCCCGCATCGGTGCCCGTATATATGGAACTGATCAAAAACGGAGCGGCAGCGAAGCTCTTAAAGACCGGCGCCATCATCAAGACGGCGTTCTGCGGTCCCTGCTTCGGTGCAGGCGATACGCCCGCGAACAACGAGTTTTCGATCCGTCATTCCACAAGAAACTTCCCGAACCGCGAAGGTTCGAAGCTGCAGTCCGGCCAGATCGCTTCGGTCGCGCTGATGGACGCGCGTTCCATCGCGGCCACCGCCGCAAACAAGGGAATCCTTACGCCGGCGACGGAAGTACCCGAAAAGATCGGGAAATACAAGTATCATTTCGACAGCAGCATTTATGAGAACCGTGTATTTGATTCCCACGGCATGGCCGATGAGAGCGTGGAAGTGAAATTCGGTCCCAACATCAAGGACTGGCCGTCCATGGTGGCGCTTACCGACAACCTCCTGCTGAAGGTGGTGAGCGAGATCCACGATCCCGTGACGACCACCGACGAGCTGATCCCTTCGGGAGAGACCAGTTCCTATCGTTCCAATCCCCTGGGACTCGCGGAGTTTACGCTTTCCAGAAAGGATCCGGCTTATGTGGGACGGGCAAAGGAAGTGTATGCACAGGAACAGAAGCGCCGTGAGGATGTGGCCTTTACGGAGATGGCTCCGGAGATCGCAGATGCGGTGAAGGCCGTATGGACGCAGTTCCCGGAAGTGAGCGCCCAAAACTGCGGCATCGGTTCCACCATTTTTGCGGTGAAACCCGGCGACGGCTCGGCGCGTGAACAGGCGGCCAGCTGCCAGAAGGTACTGGGAGGCTGGGCAAATATCGCGAATGAATATGCGACCAAGCGCTACCGCTCCAATCTGATCAACTGGGGCATGCTTCCCTTTGTGATCCCGGAAGGAGAGCTTCCCTTTGCAAATCTGGACTACATCTTCCTTCCGGATATACGGAAGGCCGTGGAGGAGAAGGCCGAGAGCATCCGCGCCTTTGTCGTAAAGGATGGCGCGCTTAAGGAATTTGCCCTGAAGCTGGGTGCGCTGACGGATACCGAGAGGCAGATCATCCTGAAGGGCTGTCTCATCAATTACAACAGGGTGTAAATTTATTTAGTAAAATATACTTGCAATATTTTTCCGCTTTTGGTATAACTTGTTTTGTTGAGCAGTGATACCAAAGGCGGTATTGATGGTGTGATTTGTGTACCATAAATACCGCTTTTTATATTGTAACTCAGCACTGAACATCAATCTCTATCAACAATATACAAGGAGGAAAGAAAGATGTCTTATGTAGACGAGGTACTGGAGAAAGTAAAACAGAAGAATCCGGATCAGCCCGAATTCCTGCAGGCCGTGACCGAGGTGTTGAATTCCCTTCGTCCCGTGGTGGAAGCCAACGAGGAGAAATACCGCAAGCTTGCGATCCTCGAGCGCATCACCGAGCCGGATCGTCAGATCATGTTCCGTGTGCCCTGGGTGGACGATAACGGACAGGTGCAGGTGAACCGCGGCTTCCGTGTACAGTTCAACAATGCGATCGGGCCTTACAAGGGAGGTATCCGTCTGCATCCGTCGGTAAATCTTTCCATCATCAAGTTCCTGGGCTTTGAGCAGGTATTCAAGAACAGCCTGACCACGCTTCCCATCGGCGGCGGCAAGGGCGGTTCCGATTTTGATCCCAAGGGAAAGAGCGACAACGAGATCATGCACTTCTGCCAGAGCTTCATGACGGAGCTGTATAAATATATCGGCGCGGATACGGATGTGCCTGCAGGCGATATCGGAACCGGCGCCCGCGAGATCGGCTTTATGTTCGGACAGTACAAGAGGATCCGCGATCTGTATGAAGGCGTTCTGACCGGTAAAGGACTGAGCTACGGCGGTTCTCTTGCACGCACCGAGGCTACCGGCTATGGTCTGCTGTATCTGACCCAGGAGCTGATGAAGTGCCATGGCGAGAGCATGGAAGGCAAGACCGTGGCGATCTCCGGATCCGGAAACGTTGCTACCTACGCAGCACAGAAGGCACAGCAGATGGGCGCGAAGGTTGTGACCCTTTCCGATTCCACCGGCTGGATCTATGATCCGGAAGGGATCGATATCGAGCTTCTTAAGGAAGTCAAGGAAGTGAAGCGTGCTCGTCTTTCCGAGTATGCAGCAGCAAGATCGAGCGCTGAATATCACGACAAGAAGAACGCCGACGATCACGGCGTATGGAATATCAAAGTAGATATCGCACTGCCCTGCGCGACCCAGAACGAGCTGAATCTGGACGACGCCAAGGCACTGGTAGCAAACGGCGTGAAAGCGGTCTGTGAAGGCGCAAATATGCCGACGACCATCGAGGCTACCGAGTATCTGCAGCAGAACGGCGTATGGTTCGTAGGCGGCAAGGCAGCCAATGCCGGCGGCGTGGCTACTTCCGCTCTGGAGATGAGCCAGAACTCCGAGCGTCTGTCCTGGAGCTTCGAGGAAGTGGATCAGAAGCTGAAGGGTATCATGGTCGGTATCTATCACGCGATCGATGATGCGGCAAAGAAATACGGCATGGAAGGCAATTATGTTGCCGGTGCAAACATTGCCGGTTTCGAAAAGGTTGTAAATGCGATGATCGCACAGGGTGTGGTATAAGCAGAAAAGGATCCGTAAGAAAAGCCGTCGCATCGGAAGATGCGGCGGCTTTTTTACATAGCGCACGTATACAAAAAACGGTAAATAGTGTATAATCGCTATCGAACTGTAAAAGTGGAGCCAAAGGGGATCGAACCCTCGACCTCAGCGTTGCGAACGCTGCGCTCTCCCAACTGAGCTATGACCCCGCACAGTTAATGATATTATCATAAGCGGGGAAAAAACGCAAGTATGAAAAATAAAGAAGAAAAGAAAGCCAAAGAAAAGGAAAAAGAGAAAGAAAAAGAAAAAAAGGGCAAAGCGGAAGCCGTGGAGAACGGGACGCCGGCGCTGGCCAGCGACTATGAGTTTATCCGTGAACAGATCCGTGAACGTCCGATCAATAAAAAGAAACTGGCCCGGCGTTTTCTGCTTACGGCCGGTCTCGCGCTCATCTTCGGACTGGTCGCCTGCCTGACGATCCTGATCCTGGAACCCATGCTCGGCCGCTGGCTCAGCTCCGAAGAGGATATGGAGCTGAAGCAGCTGAGTCTTCCCGAGAACAACGATGACGAGGAAAAGATCACGCTCCCGCTTTTGCCGGAAGAAGAGGACGAGGCGGAACAGCTGGTGATCGAAACGCCGATCGATGAGATGAGCCTCTATGATGAGGATGTGGTGAGCGGCAACCAGGCAGAGCCCAGCGTGAGCGAGAATACGCCTACGGAGGCGCCCACGCCGACCGAAGCGGAGCAGCCTCCCCAGATCGTATATGAGCAGGTGCCGCTGGAACTGGAGGATTACCGGCAGCTGTACCGGAAACTCTATGCTCTGTCCGGAGAAGTAAAGAAGAGTCTGGTCACCGTGACTGCGGTTTCCGAGCTGATGGACTGGTCTGCCGAAACCGATGCTTCCGCCTATCAGACCACGGGTATGATCGTGGGTGAGAACGGAAGGGAAATACTGATCCTTGCAGATTCTTCCAGGCTTACGGAAGCAGATGCTCTCCGCGTGACCTTCTGCGACGGAAGAAGGGGCGAGCTTTATGAAAAGGCGGTGGATGAAGAAACCGGGCTGGGGATCTATGCGATCCAGCTGATGAAGATGGATCCGGAAACAAAAGCGGTCGTTCAGGCCGCCATACTGGGCAGTTCCTATGCAAACAGTATACTCGGAAACGCGGTCATGGCGGTAGGAAATCCGCTCGGAAGCGAGTCCATCTGTTACGGGGCGGTCACGTCCTGTTCGCGGAAGGTGAATATGTGTGACGCTTCCTACCAGATCCTTACCACGGACATATACGGAAACAGTGCGGCAAATGGGGTGATCGTCAATATCCGCGGACAGATCGCCGGATTCATCACTCAGGCGCATTGCGAGCCGGGTATGGAAAATCTCGTACATGCATACGGGATCAGCAGCATACGGAAGCTGATCGAGGATCTGTCCAACGGCAGAGAGAGGCCGTATCTCGGTCTGACCATAAGCGATGTAACACCGGAGGCTGCGGAAACCCTGGGGATACCGGAAGGAGTATATGTTTCGGGAGTCGAGATCGACTCGCCGGCTATGGCCGCCGGCCTGGCCCGGGGCGATATCATCTGCAGCATCGGAAGCGAAAAGGTCCTTACGACAAGTGATTTTACAAATATACTGCAGAGCTGCGAAGCGGAAAGCGAAACAGTGATCGAATATGCCCGTTTTGACGGGGAGGAATACCGCAAGATGAATATAACGCTTACCCTGGGTATGCGCTGAAAGGAGAAATAAAAAAATGAAATACATCAAAGATCTGGAAGAGGGACACCGCCTGCAGGGAGTCTACTATTGCAAGTCAAAGCTCTCTACAGTGACAAAAAACGGCAAGCCCTATGACAGTCTGATCCTGCAGGACAGGACCGGGGTACTGGATACCAAGGTATGGGATCCGAACAGCCAGGGGATCGCGGAATATGATGCCGGTGATTTTATCGATGTGACCGGTGAAGTGGTGATCTTTAATAATGCAAAGCAGGCCAAGCTTACGCGTATCCGGAAGGCAGCCGAGGGAGAATATGATCCTGCGGATTATATGCCGGTAAGTAAAAAAGATATCGGAGAGATGTATGCGAAGCTTCTGCAGCTGGTGGACAGTATCGGAGATCCCTTCTTGAAAAAGCTGCTGGATGCCTTTTTCAGGGAGGAAGAATTTGCTGCGTCGTTTAAAAAAGCATCTGCGGCAAAGACAGTGCATCACGGTTTTATCGGCGGACTGCTGGAGCATTCCCTGAGCGTGGCGGAGCTCTGTGATCATATGTGCGGGAAATATCCGGTCCTGAAAAGGGATCTGCTTGTGAGTGCGGCACTTTTGCATGATATCGGAAAGACCAGGGAGCTTTCGGCATTTCCTGAGAATGATTATACGGATGAAGGGCAGCTTCTCGGGCATATCGTGATGGGGGCTATGATGGTCAGCGAAAGGGCGGTGGCCATTCCGGATTTTCCGCAGCAGCTTAAAACGGATCTGGAACACTGCATCGTGGCGCATCACGGGGAACTGGAATTCGGTTCTCCCAAGAAACCGGCCCTGATCGAAGCCCTTGCCCTTTCTCTGGCGGATAATATGGACGCCAAGATCGAAACCTTTACGGAAGTGCTGGAGAATAATGAAAGGAGCGGCTGGCTGGGCTTTTCCAAATTCCTGGACAGCAATGTACGCCGGACCTGAGGAATGTATAAGAAAAATGACGAGATCAAACTGACGATCACGGATCTGGGATCCGAAGGGGAAGGCATCGGCAAGATCGATGGCTTTCCTTTTTTTGTGAAGGGAGCGATCCCTGGTGACGGGATCCTGGCCGGAGTGACCAGGGTGAAAAAGAATTATGCCTTTGCGAGACTGATACGTGTCATAACACCATCGGAGGACCGCGTTTCCGCTCCCTGTCCGGTCTTCGGACGCTGCGGCGGCTGCAGACTGATGCATATGTCCTATACGGCACAGCTTGCCTATAAGGAAAACAAGGTCGTGGAGACGCTGATACGTATCGGTGGTCTTGACCGGGAGGAGCTGTACGATAAAAAGGACAGTATTATCGGTATGGAGGAGCCGCTTCGTTACCGGAACAAAGCAGTATATCCTGTCGCACGCGGCAGGGACGGGAAACTGAAAGCGGGTTTTTTTGCGGCAAGGACGCATGAGGTGATCGAGTGCAGTGACTGCCTGATCGGGGTTGCGGAAAATGCAAAGATCATAAAGCTCATCCTCGACTGGATGGAGAGATACGGCATCGAAGCCTACGATGAGCAGAGCCGGAAAGGTGTGATAAGGCACATCTTTATCAGAAAAGGATTTGTCAGCGGTCAGCTGCAGCTGTGCCTGATCGCTGCTGTCCGAAAAATCGGACAGCTTGACAAATTGCTGGAAATGCTGGGGACAGTTGAAGGACTCAAGAGTATCTGGCTGAACATCAATGATGAAAACACAAATGTGATATTCGGAAATACATCGCGGCTGCTGATGGGAAATGAGTATATCGAAGATGAACTCCTTGGGATCCGCTTCCGGATATCGCCTTTATCTTTTTATCAGGTGAATCCGCTGCAGACGCAGAAACTGTATTCAAAGGCACTCGAATATGCGGATCTTCAGGGCGGCGAATATGTCTGGGATGTGTGCTGCGGCATAGGAACGATCACTCTGGCGGCCGCGGACAGATTAAGAAAACTTGGAAAAGGCGGTAAAGTGCTGGGACTGGAGATCGTGCCCGAAGCAATCGAAAATGCAAAGGAAAATGCTGCGCTCAACGGGATAGAGAATACGGAATTTGTCTGTGCCCCTGCTGAGGTGTATCTCCCGGAACGTGTAAAGAACGCCGGCGAGCGGCCGGATGTGATCATTGTGGATCCCCCGAGGGCCGGTCTGGAGAAAGCTGCGATCGATGCGATCCTTAGCGTGTCCGCACCAAAGCTGGTTTATGTGAGCTGCGATCCTGCCACTCTCGCCCGGGATCTGCGCCTCCTTGCGGACGGCGGCTACACCCTGCAGCGCTTTTCCGTCTGCGATATGTTTCCACAGACGAGCCATGTTGAGACTGTCTGCTTGCTGACGCGAGAATAGCGTATTTACGGGCTTTATAGGCCTTTTTGCAGGGAAGATATCGACGAAAATAGGGGTATAAAATATGTACTTTTGGCGGAGAGTAGCGCCAGGATGATTGGATGAATAATTCATTGGCGGACAATCTGCCGGAAACGCCAAAAAGTATAGCGCCGATTATGTGCGCAGAAATGTATTTATTTAGTCCGCCGAGAAGTATAAAAAGACAGCAGATAGAGGGATTAAGTCCTTTATATAGGACTGCTCCCGAGTATAATTTATAATAGGGAAATAATTAGAATAACTCGATAGGAGAAATATATATATGGCCACAGAGAATACTACCAGCCAGGAGTTGTTTTCGCATCTATTTGAAGCATGCAATATCCTGCGTGGGCCGATCAATCAAGATGAATATAAAAGTTACGTGACACCGATTCTCTTTTTCAAAAGATTATCGGATGTTTATGATGAAGAAACTCAGCGTGCTTTGGATGAGTCAGATGGGGATGAAGAGTATGCAGCATTTCCCGAGAATCATAGTTTTGTGATTCCGGAGGGGTGCCACTGGAAAGACGTCCGTGAGGTAAGTGAAAACGTTGGTACAGCTATTGTAAATGCTATGTACGGAATAGAGCGCGCTAATCCTGATAGGCTTTCTGGCGTGTTCAGCAGCTTTGATGATGCGAACTGGACTGATAAGACAAAGCTTAGCGATGAGAGGCTTAAAGATCTTGTCGAACATATGTCGAAGATCCGCGTTGGCAACAATGACTATGCCGCTGATGTAATGGGCGATGCCTACGAATACTTGATCAAGAAGTTTGCAGACCTGTCAAAGAAGAATGCCGGAGAGTTCTACACGCCAAGAACGATCGTAAAACTTCTGGTTATGCTTATGGCGCCTAAAGCCGGTGAGACGGTATATGATCCTGCATGTGGTACCGGTGGAATGCTGATCGAAGCAATCCGGTACATGGCTAATGACCAACTTGCTTATGGAAGGATTTATGGACAGGAAAAAAATCTGTCTACGTCCGCTATAGCAAGAATGAACTTGTTTTTACATGGTGCTCGCGATTTTAAGATTACACAGGGGGATACGCTTAGAGCCCCTAATTACATAAACGCTGGTCAGCTTCAGACATTTGATTGTGTAATTGCCAATCCTCCTTTTGGACTAAAGGGGTGGGGTGCTTCAGCTTTTGAAACAGATACATATGGACGAAACTTATGGGGGTGTCCGCCTGATTCAAATGCAGATTTTGCCTGGCTCCAGCATATGATTAAGTCTATGAATCCTGCAACAGGACGTGTTGCTGTTGTTATGCCTCAAGGCGTGTTGTTTCACGGTGGTAAAGAGGGGGAAATAAGACGACAGATTATAGAAGCGGACCTGATAGAGTGTATCATCGCGCTGATTGGTGGAATATTCTATGGCGCAGGAGTATCAGCATGTCTAATTCTAATGAACAAGAATAAGGTTCCGGATCATAAAGGAAAGATATGTTTAATAGACGCAAAAGATATATATACTCCAGCACGTGCACAAAACTATATGTCGGAAGACGATATACAGACAGTATTCAATCTATATTCGAATTACAAGGACGAGATAGAGAAGGTCAAAATAGTTGATCTTGATCAGATACGGGAGAAAAACTATACATTATCCGTAAACTCCTATATCGAAAAAGAAGAACAAGCGACTGTGGATCCCGCTGAAGTAAGAGAAGAGTACTTTAAAGCCCTTCAAGATGTAATGGAGTCAGAAAAGCACATGAAAGAATTACTGGTGAAGGGAGGATACGTAAATGGGTAAGCGAATTACTATTGAAGAGCTCGAATCCTACCTCTGGGGATCAGCAACTCTTCTCAGAACCAGCATCGATGCCGGCGCATACAAGCAGTATATATTCCCGCTTTTATTCTTTAAACGTATCTGTGATGTTTATGATGAAGAGTGCGCCAAGATACTGAAGGAGTACGACGGAGACGAGAGTGCACTCGAGTGGGAAGAGAATCATTTGTTTATGGTTCCGAAGGGCGCACATTGGAGTGATGTGCGCGCTAAATCAGAAAACATTGGAGCGGCACTTATAGATGCATTTTCAAAGATTCAAAGTGCTAACCCTGCTAAGTTACAAGGCATATTCGGAGACGCTGCTTGGACCAATAAAAACAGATTGCCGGATAGATTACTTAAGGACCTTATTGAGCACTTTAGTTCAAAAACACTTTCTCTTGAGAATTGCCCAGAGGATGAGCTTGGCCAGGGATATGAGTATCTCATAAAACAGTTTGCAGATGATAGTGGACATACAGCTCAGGAATTTTATACAAACCGTACCGTAGTACATTTGATGACTGAAATGCTGAAGCCTCAGTCGGGAGAAAGCATCTACGATCCGACCTGCGGATCAGCCGGCATGCTTATTTCCGCTATTGCCTATCTCAAAGAAAAGGGTGAAGAGTGGAGAAATGTTAGCGCCTACGGACAGGAAATAAATGCTCTTACATCGGCCATAGGAAAAATGAACTTATTCCTTCATGGCATAAAAGACTTTGAGATAGTAAATGATGATACGCTTGCCAGACCTGCATTTATCGAGGATGGCCAGCTTAAGAAGTTTGATTTGGTTCTGGCTAATCCGCCGTATTCCATAAGCCAGTGGGATAGGGATGCTTTTGCGAGCGATAAGTATGGACGTAACTTCCTGGGTGTTCCTCCGCAGGGCCGAGCAGATTATGCATTCCTTCAGCATATTCTTATGAGTATGAAAAAAGATACTGGAAGATGCGCGATTCTGTTCCCTCATGGTGTTCTGTTCAGGAATGAAGAAAACAGTATGAGAGAACAGCTTGTACGTGGTGATTATCTTGAATGCGTTATCGGACTCGCTGCAAACCTGTTTTATAACTCAAATATGGAAGCCTGTATTGTTATTTGCCGAATGAATAAGAAACCAGCTAATAGGGGAAAGGTATTATTCATAAATGCAATTAAAGAGGTTGAAAGAAAGAACACACAGAATTATTTAACCGAAGATCATATAAAACATATAACGGATACATATGATAGGTACGAAGATGAAGATGGTTATGCGAAAGTAGCGACAATAGACGATATAGAAAAGAACGGTTTTTCACTAAGTATTCCGCTATATGTAAAAGAAAACGCTGGTGTGAATGAATCTAAAGATGAACGCTCCCTGCAGGAGTTATATGAAACCTGGGAGAAATCGTCTGCCGCTCTGCATGAGAGCTATTATATCTTGAATAATATGCTAAGAAAGGAGACAGGTGATGACCAGGGTTAAGCTCGGAGATGTAGCTAAAGAAAGAAAAGAAACATCAAGAAATGGCGCAACTTACCCGACTGTGGGCTTGGAGCACCTCATTTCTGAAGATATAACTCTTACGCAGTGGGACGATAGTTCGGACAACACATTTACAAAGGTCTTCCGAAAAGGAGACGTATTATTTGGCAGGCGAAGAGCATATTTAAAGAAAGCGGCTATGGCGACCATAGACGGCATTTGTTCCGGTGACATTACTGTAATAACTGCGGATTCAGAAAAAATATATCCAAGGCTTCTGCCGTTTATAGTGCAAAATGAACGTTTCTTTGATTATGCGGTGGAGAGGTCTGCGGGATCTTTATCACCGAGAGTCAAGTGGCAGCAGCTACAGGACTATGAATTTACTCTTCCATCAATGGATGAGCAGATCAAGTTATCGGAGGTTTTATGGGCAACAGCGTCAACAATTGATGCGTACAAGGTCTTACGAGAGAAGACAAATGATCTGGTGAAATCTCAATTTATCGAGCGAAGGGTTGTCCCTAAAAGATCGGTTGACTGTTCTTTGAATGGGGGTGACGTAAATGCCTAAGTATCGGTTTGAAGAAATTGTAATTAATAGTACAGAAAAAAAGAAACCAGTAGAAGAAGATAA
>JAEELW010000054.1 GCA_016282915.1 Lachnospiraceae bacterium
GCCATCCATGGCGGATCATCCCTGAGATGATCATCCCGAATGCGAAAAAGCCGCCTCATTCCGAACGCTTCGTCATCTGTCCCTGTACGGACAGCCGCAGAAGGCGATCGGGTTCAGCGGCTACCGTGCAGGGTCATTGACTCCGCTTCTGCATTCGGCTGGCTTTTATTATGCATTCGGGGCAGGATACTTTCGTCTCCCGGGCCGTGCACGGCGTGCATCCCTGCACTCGTGCACTTGATCCGCCATCCATGGCGGATCATCCCTGAGATGATCATCCCGAATGCGAAAAAGCCGCCTCATTCCGAACGCTCCGTCATCTGTCCCTGTACGGACAGCCGCGGTAAGCGATCGGGTTCAGCGGCTGCCGTGCAGGGCAGATGCATTCGCTTTCCTTTCTGTGGATGTATAGCCGGCAAGGCCGATCATGTGTCCGGCTCAGGGACCCTATCGAGCCGCCGGTGCTTAACGAGCAGGCTGCCGTACCGCAGGCAGCCGTATGCGAGTTTAGCATCCGCTGCGAAGCGAGATGGAGCGGGAGCGTGTCCCGGAGCGGACACATGTCGGCCGATGCCGGCGTATCATTCACTATTCTCCTACGGTTAACATAAATACTACTGGAAATGAGCCGTTTTCTTTGATATAATAATGTAGTTATGAGAAAGCATGAAACTTCACGCAGGATCATCATATTACTGCTGTCATTTCTGAACCTCGCGGCGCAGGTTACGGGCTTTGCGCTCTGCTGGTTCTGGTACTACAAGCCGATGCTGAAGTTACGCGGGGTCGAGTTCTGGATCAAGGGTGATCTGACGCTCCTGGCGGTCTATGTCGTGATCCTGTTTTTGCTCACCCGCATGTACGGCGGGATGCGTATCGGTTATCTGAAGGCCTGGGAAGTCTTTCTTTCACAGCTTTTTTCCACGACCATTGCGAATATCTTTGCCTACGCGGTGCTGGCCCTGATGGCGACCACGGTCATCAGCGCACAGGAACTGCTGGCTCTTACGGGGATACAGATCGTCTGGATCGCCATATGGACCGCGTCCAGCCAGGCGGTTTATTCACGGCTCTTCCCGCCGCGGCGTCTCCTTCTGGTCAGCGGCAGCCGGCCTACGGAGGATATCCTGAAAAAGTTTGCCAGCCGTCCGGATAAGTATAAGATCGAGCGTACCATGAAGCTTTCCGAGGGCATTCCCGCGATCTGCAGGGAAGCGGAGAAGGGCTACGAAGGTCTGGTGCTCTGGGACATCCCCACGGCGGACCGCAATACCCTGCTGAAATTCTGTTACGGCCGTTCCCAGCGAGTATATCTGATGCCGAAGATCCCCGATGTGCTGGTCAAGGGCACCGAGGAGATGCATATTTTCGATACCCCGATCTACCTGATCCGGGAATACGCCCTGACGGTGGAACAGCGGGCAGCCAAGCGTATCATTGACCTGCTCTGTTCCGCGATCCTGCTGGTGATCACGCTGCCTTTCATGCTGCTGGTGGCGATTGCGGTAAAGCTCTATGACAGGGGGCCGGTGCTGTACAAGCAGACGCGCTGTACCATCGGCGGTAAGGAATTCCGGATCCTGAAATTCCGGAGCATGCGCGTGGATGCGGAAAAGGACGGCGTGGCAAGGCTCGCGGCACAGAAGGACAGCCGCATCACGCCGGTAGGACGCTTTATCCGCGCCTGCAGGCTGGACGAGCTGCCGCAGCTCTGGAATATCTTTAAAGGCGATATGAGCTTTATCGGACCGCGTCCGGAACGCCCCGAGATCATCGCGCAGTACAAAAAGGAAATGCCCGAATTCGTATTCCGCATGAAGGTCAAGGCGGGACTGGCCGGCTATGCGCAGGTCTACGGGAAATACAATACCACGCCGTATGACAAGCTGAAGCTGGATCTGACCTATATCGAGAATTATTCGGTATGGCTGGATCTGAAGCTGATGTTCCTTACGCTGAAGATCCTCTTCCAGCCGGAGGCCACGGAAGGAGTGGGAGCGTCCCAGACAACGGCGCTGAAAGAGGAACATAAGGATGGCGATGAAACGGCGCAGAAGGCAAAGCATGAGGATGAGCGGGAAACGGCGCTGAAAGCAAAAGCATGAACGGCGGAGAAAGCACTGCCGGGATTAAGTCGGAGATGAACGGGAGCCTGTAGAGGATGCGGCAGCAGCCATGCAGGATACAAAGTGGTTTTGTGAGGAGGAAGCAAAAGAATGAAAAGCGAGGATAAAGGCATGGACGAGGATTTTCTGCGGCAGCCTTTCGACCTGCGGCGTTTTGTGCTGCTGGGAGGAAGACGCCTGTGGATCGTTCTTCCGGTGATGCTGGCAGGAGCCGTACTTTTCGGCCTGTTCTGTTATATAAAGCAGGAGGTGTACGGGCCGGAGCCTTTTTACCGCTGCGATTCCCTGTATCATATTGATTTTGCGGGCGGGCAGGAGGAAGAGGCCCAGGCCTGGTTCAATGACTATACCTGGAACGATGTGATCGATTCGGATGTGATCGCGGGTGTGGCAGCTACGATCCTGGACGGGATCGACAAGCAGTATATCGCGGACGCGACCTTTGTGCCCACCATGACAGACATCCATCTCTTTCACATCTATGTGGACGATCCCAGCGCGGAAAAAGCCGAAAAGATCCGGGATGCACTCGAGATCACACTGGCGAGTTTTTCCTTCCGCCGCGGGGATATCGACGATATCTCTTCCTGGAAGCGGGGGGATGCCGAGCTGGTAACGCATACGAGCACACTGCTGCGCTGGGTCATCGCGGGCGCCGTTGTAGGGCTGCTCGCCGGGCTGGCAATGCTGGCAGCGCACTATATTCTTGACGATACGATACGTCTGGAAAAAGATGTGGAGAATGCCGGGGCACGCTGCCTTGGCGTGGTACTGAAAGATAAAAAGGACGAAAAAGAAGAAAAACGGCTGAAGGAACTGCTGGCCGAGGAGCTGAAGGGTGTAAGCCAGCTTCGCATCGTCGATCCGGCAGGGACCGCAATCTCGGAGAAGAGCGCGGCCTATGTGCGCGGCCTTCTGCCGGGAGGGATCAAGCTCAATACCGGCGATCCCGAAGCAAAGACGCTGCTCTGCGTGGAAGCCGGGAGCATCAGCGCATCCGAGCTGCACCGTCAGCTGCAGGGCAGGAAGGAAGCGGCGATACTCTGTGACGCCAGAGCCGCATTACATCAGGCTTATTATTTCTTCGGCAGACGAAAGGAGAAGAAAGGGTGAGACTCTGCGTACTCGTTTCGGCGCTTGAACAGGATACGGATGCCCTTCCCGGCCGCATGGGACTGGAATGCGATGCCGTGATCGTCAACCAGACGGACCATGATGAGAGACAGTCGGTCCTATGGCAGGGCAGGCAGCTGAAGATACTGATGCGCAAAGAACGCGGCGTGGGACGGAGCAGGAACCTGGCTCTGGACGAAGCCTGGGGAGACCTGGTCCTTTTCGCCGATGAGGATATCGTTTATGACCGCGGTTACGCGGCAAGGATCGTGCAGGCTTTCCGGAGAAGGCCCCATGCGGATATCCTTCTGTTTAATGTGCGTGTGAACGAGGAAAGACGCACCTACTGGAATGAAAAGGAGAAGGCGGTACACCGCTTCAACTGCGGACGCTATCCTACCTTCTGTGCAGCGGCAAGGCTTTCGTCGCTGCGCAGCGCAGGCGTTCGTTTTTCACTGCTTTTCGGCGGCGGAGCGCCCTACAGCAACGGGGAAGACAGCCTCTTTTTTACGGACTGTCTCCGGAAGGGTCTGAAGATCCGCGCGCTGCCCGTGACCATCGGCCGCGAAGAAGCGCGGAAGAGTACCTGGTTTCACGGCTACGATAAAAAGTTTTTCTATGACCGGGGCGTGCTGTACACCTTTCTCTACGGGCGGCTGGCAGAGCTCTGGGCCCTGCGTTTTGTTTTGACAAAGAAAAAGATCATGTGTGGCGAAGTCCCTCCGGTTAAGGCGATCGCGCTGATGCGCAAGGGGATCGCGAAAGGCAGGAAACTATGCAGGGGATGATGCTGTACACGCTGCTGCTGGTGACCGGTACCGTGCTGGCCTTAAGGGTCCGCCCGCGTGATACGACGCTTCCGGGCAGCCGCATGGCCGCGCAGAACCGTCTGTATCTGAGCGTGCTTTTCTGGCTTCTTTTTCTTCCCGCGGCGCTGCGCGTTTATACCGGGAACGATTATTATACCTATATCGAGCATTTTCATGATTCCAAACTGGACCATTATGTGGTGACGGAACCCGGCTTCAATCTGCTGGTGAAGGCGGTTTACCGCGCCCTGGGCGGGGAATATTTCCTGGTGATCTTTGCGATCTTTTCCGCGCTCACGGTCTTCTTTTTCCTGCGGGGGATCTATGAACAGAGCTGTGATGTCACCCTGTCCTTTTTCCTGTTCATGGCCCTGTCCCTGTATTTCCAGAGCTACAATACCGTGCGTTACTACTTCGTGCTCGCGCTGGTCTTTTACAGCCTGCGTTTCGTACGCGACCGGGAATGGGGAAAATTTGTGCTTACGGTGCTGATCGCGTCCCTGTTCCACAAGACGGCGCTGGCCGTGCTCCTGCTCTATCCGCTGGCAGCCATGCGCTGGCGTATCTGGCACTGCGTGGTCCTCGCGGCGGGCGGCATCAGCGGTATCGTATTGAGAGCGCAGTACATGAAGCTTTTCGTGTGGCTCTATCCCTCCTATGTGAACGAGGAGGAATACCTGGCGGGCGGCGGAATCAGCCTGATCAATATCGCACGCTGTCTTCTGGTGGTGGGGCTTTTTGCGGTGATGTGGCAGTTTGCGGGAAAGGAACTGAAAGAGAAAAAGGGAACGTTTCTGTATTTCCGGATGAATCTGCTGGCGCTGGTGATGTATTCCTGTTTTTACTACGTGCCCTTTGTCTCGCGGCTGGGTTATTATCTGAATGTGAGCCAGCTTCTGCTGATCCCGCAGCTGGTATACTGCCTGAAAGGGAAAAAGAGGATGATGCTGTACGGGGCGGTGCTGGCGGCCGGGATCCTGTATTTTATCGTATTTCTGTACAGGGCTTCGGATGATCTGATCTCGATCCTGCCCTACCGGACCTGGCTGACGGTGCCGGATGGCATGACGCCGGTATTCTGACAGCTTCCGACAGCGGGATCTCCTCTGTTGCGGAGGAATGGGAAGGCGGCATCTGCGGTCCGGACCGGGGAGCCGTGAACGCTATAAGCATTAAGAGTGAGGGTAAGCCATGCGATTTTCCGTGATCGTGGTAAGTTTAAATGCCGGCGAAGAACTGCGAAAGACCGTGGAGAGTGTTCTTTGCCAGAGCTATAAGGATTATGAGATCCTGGTGAAGGACGGGGGTTCTTCCGACGGATCCGTGGAGCAGCTTCCGAAGGATGAACGTCTGCGGCTGGTCGTCCGTAAGGACCGTTCCATCTACGATGCGATGAATCAGGCGGTGCGCAGGGCGCGGGGGGATTATTTCCTTTTCCTGAACTGCGGGGATTATCTTTATGACAGCTCGGTACTGGCACGGACGGCAGCCGCGCTCGAAAGAAAAGCGGCGGATATCGTATACGGCGATCTGTACCGCAGGGCGCTGGACAGCACCGATACCGCGCCTGCGGCGATCACGGATTTTGTCTGTTACCGCAATGTCCCCTGCCACCAGGTCTGTTTTTACGCAAGGCATCTGTTCGGGCTGCGGGGGTACCGGCTCCGTTTTCCCGTGCGGGCCGATTATGAGCACTTTTTATACTGCATTTACCGTGAAGGGGCGAAGTGCGAAAAGCTTCCCTTTACGGTCTGTTCCTATCAGGGCGGCGGCTTTTCCGAGACGGAGGAGCACCGCGCCGCGGCGAGAAAGGAACACGCGCTGATCACCCGGCATTATCTGGGACGGAAGGCGGTTCTCTACAGTCTGATCATGCTGCTCACACTGCAGCCCCTCCGGGAAAAGCTGGCGGAGGATCCGAAGTTTTCGGCGGCCTACCATGGCCTGAAGAAAAAGCTGTATGCTCTGCGATGAGCCGCAAAACAGGTTACAGCTTTCTTTTCTGCCTGAAGGAAAACGGAAAAGCCGCTCCGGAAGCGCTTTCCGGCAGCATAAGAATTCCTGAAGAAAATTCCGTACGGACAGAGGAATACGGAAAGCGGAAGAAGAGTTATTACGGGGAAAAAGCAAAGCATGAGGGTATTATGGCTCTGTAATCAGATGCCCGCACTGGTGGCGGACTCCATAAAGAAAGAGAGCTCCAACAAAGAGGGCTGGGTGACCGGCACCATGGAGACGCTCTTAAAACATGCCCGCGAGGACGATATACAGCCCGCGCTCGCCTTTCCCGTGCCGCGGGAAACGCCCATGCACGGCATGGCCAGGGGCGTGGAATTCTTCGGTTTCTATGAGGACAGCGCCCATCCCGAGAATTACGATCCCGCGCTGGTAGGCGCATTGGGACTGATCTGTGACGAGTTCCGCCCGGATGTGATCCATGTCTTCGGAACGGAATATCCCCATACACTGGCGCTCCTGCGTGTGTCGGAATGGAAAAGCCGCGTTGTGGTGCACATCCAGGGCGTCATGCAGAAATGTGAGGAAGTCTATTTCGGCGGCCTGCCGGAATCGGTGACACAGCGGGCCAGCTTCCGGGATATCCTGCGCCGCGACAGTCTTGCGAGACAGAAGGAAAAATACCGTCTGCGCGCGCTGAACGAAGCGGATGCGCTGGTACTGGCGGAACGGGTCTGCGGGAGGACTGCTTTTGATAAGGAATTCTATCAGGCGCTGCATCCGGACGGGAATTACTATTCACTGAACGAGACCCTGCGGCCCTGTTTTTACGAAGGGGACTGGACGCCGGAAGGCTGTGTGCCCCACAGCATCGTGGTGCCCCAGGGCAATATCCCCTTAAAGGGCGTGCATGTGATGATCGAAGCACTGGCGCTGCTTAAGGACCGTTACCCCGATGCAACGCTTACAGTGGCCGGCGATAATATCCTGCGGGGCGGAGGGCTGATGAACGCGGTAAAACGCTGCGGCTACGGGAAATATCTTCGCAAGCGTATCGCGGCCCTGCATCTTCAGGATGCTGTACATTTTATCGGACAGAAAAAAGATGAAGAGATGAAGGCACTCTACCTTTCCTCCGAGGCCTTTGTGCTGCCTTCCTTTGTGGAGAATTCCCCGAATTCCCTGGGAGAAGCGATGCTGCTGGGACTGCCCGCTATCGCATCCCGGGTGGGAGGGATCCCTTCCATGGCAAAGGAGGATGAAGAACTGCGCTTTGTGGAAGCGGGAAAAGCCGAAGAACTGGCGGCAGCCCTTACGGATCTGTTTGAGGATAAGGAGAAGACCTATGCCTATGCGGCTGCGGCGCGGAAGCGTGCCGTGCTCACCTTTGACCGCGAGGCCAATTACCGTATGCTGCGCTGGATCTACGAAACGGTGATCAAAGAAAACTCATGAAGCTGACCTTTGTGACCAATTATATGACCCATCACCAGCTGCCCTTCTGTATGGAGATGGTGAAACGCCTGGGCGACGGTTTCCGGCTGGTGGAGACCAATGTGATGGAGGACGAGCGCCTGCATATGGGCTGGGGACTGGATCCGTCCGCCTACGATTTTGTACTGCGTACCGATGAGTACGAAGGACCGATGCAGCAGCTGGTCATGGAGAGCGATGCGGTGATCTGCGGGGGGGCCAGCGTGTATTACATACTGGAGCGCATGGATGCGGGAAAGCTGACCTTTCGCTACCATGAACGTCTGTATAAAAAAGGAAGACAGCATGCCTTTGCCCCGCGGGGCTATCTGAAAAAACTGAAGGAGCACACGAAATACCGGAAGCTGCCGGTATATCTGCTCTGCGCGGGTGCCTATGTGCCCGCGGATTTTTCCCTCTTTTTTTCCTATCCGGGAAAGATGCGCAGATGGGGCTATTTCCCCGAGTTCATCGCATACGGCGAAGAAGAGCTGATAAGACCGGAACGGGAGAAGACGAGGATACTCTGGACCGGAAGGGAGATCCCATGGAAGCATGCGGAGACCGCCCTGCAGGCGGCATATCTTCTGAAGGAAGAGGGGATCCCTTTTCACCTGGACCTGATCGGTGAAGGCGAATGCCGCAGCGTACTGGAAGCACTGCGGAAAAAATACGGTCTGGAAAAAGAGACCGGCCTTGAAAACTTTGCGGCACCGGCGGAAGTGCGGCGGCGCATGCTGGAAAGCGATATCTATCTGATGACCAGCGATTATGAAGAGGGCTGGGGCGCCGTGGTGAACGAAGCCATGAACGCGGGCTGCGCCGTGGCGGCATCCCATGCGGCGGGCAGCGTTCCCTATCTTATCAGGGATACGGAGAACGGCTGTGTCTATCCCTTCGGAAAGCGTTCAAGTGAAAATGCACAGATGCTGGCGGGGATATTGAAGATACTGTGCGAAAACCGCGGACTGCGCACGGAGCTGGGAAAAGCGGCATACGATACCATCGCGGCCGAATGGAATGCGCAGACGGCGGCGGAAAGGCTGCTGGAATTCTGCGGATCCGTCCTGGGCGGAGAGGAAAAGAGCTGGGAGAGCGGCCCCATGTCCGCGGCACCGAAGATCGCGCCGGCAGCAGGCTATGCCTATTGTAACGGAAAGAAATGAGACTGGTATTCGTTTCCAATTATTTCAATCATCACCAGCGTCCCTTATGCGAAGCCTTTACGCATACGGAGGGCGTGGATTTTACCTTCTATCAGACCGAGCCCATGGAAGAGGAACGTTTGCGCATGGGCTGGGGACTGGACATCTCGGCTTATCCGTATGTGAAGCTCTTTTCGGAGGATGAGGAGGAAGCGAAGCGGCAGATCTTTGAAAGCGAGATCGTGATCTGGGGCGGTGTGGAGATGGAGGATGTGATCGAGCCGCGCCTGCAGGCCGGAAAACTCACATTCCGCTACAGTGAGCGCATCTATAAAGAGGGACAGTGGAAATTCATCTCCCCGCGTGGACTGAAAAAAAAGCATCATGACCATACGCGCTACCGCAGATCGCCGGTATATCTGCTCTGCGCGGGAGCTTATGTGGGTTCGGATTTCCGGCTGATCCGCGCCTATCCGAAAAAGAAATTTGTCTGGGGTTATTTCCCGGAGGTGAAACGCCACGACCCCGAAGAACTCTTTGCGAAAAAGAGCCGGGAGGGTGAGGCGGTACGCATACTCTGGGCGGGACGCATGATCGACTGGAAGCATCCGGAATATGCGGTCGCCGCAGCGGATGTGCTTTTGCACGGCTTTCCGCAGATGAAAGAGGGGCTGACGGAACAGCTTAAGGAACAGGGCGGCTTTACGCTCACCATGGCCGGCGGCGGCGATATGGAAGCGCAGCTGCGGGCGGAGGTAAAGGAAAAAGGCCTGGAAAACCATGTGCGTTTTACCGGTTTTCTTTCGCCGGAGGGAATACGCGCCGAGATGGAGAGAGCGGACATCTTCCTTTTTACGAGCGATCAGAAGGAAGGCTGGGGCGCGGTGCTCAATGAGGCTATGAACAGCGGCTGTCTGGTGATCGCCCGTTCGGAAATCGGGGCGGTGCCTTATATGCTGCAGCACGGCTGGAACGGTATGGCTGCGGACAGTACGCTGCAGGGCTTTTGCAGGATGGTGCTGTATATGGCGCTGAAGCGTGAGGACTGCCGGGAACAGGGAAGACGGGCGCTCGAGACAACGCTGCGCTACTGGAATGCGGAAAATGCGGCGGCGCAGTTTTTGCGGGTGGCAAAGGGGCTGCTGGCGGGGGAACCCCCGCTTTATGCCGAAAGTGAGAAGGAAAGCGGCGCCCTGCAGCCCATGTGCAGGGATCCGGAGATCGGACCCGGCAGAGGTATGAGATTCTGCAAACGCTGGTGAGAGCGAATATGGGAGAGATGAGGGAAGGGATGATCAGCGTGATCATCCCGGTCTACAACAAAGAGAAATATCTGAGGCGCTGTCTGGACAGCGTACTGGCCCAGCAGCACGGCCGTCTGGAGCTGATCCTGGTGGATGACGGCTCTACGGATGAAAGCCTTCTGATCTGCAGGGAGTATGCCGCCCAGGATAAACGTGTACGCGTAATCGAGAAGGAAAACGGCGGGGCTTCTTCAGCGCGGAATCTCGGGATCGCGGAAGCGGTGGGCGAATACATCGGCTTTGTGGACGCCGATGACTGGATCGAGCCGGATATGTATTCCTCCCTTTGCGCCTATCTCTCCGAAAACCGTGCCTACTCCTGCGCGCAGCTCATGAGCCGAAATTTCAGCGAGGACGGCGAGCTGATCCGGCCGCCACTCAGGGTGGACGGTGCGGTGGAGGTGCTCACGGCCGAAAGCTTTTTCCGCCAGCTGATCCTGCATGAAGGGGATTCCAGTTTCTGCACCAAGCTCTTCCGCAGCGAATTCATAAAGGCTTACCGTTTCACGGAAGGGCATAAAAATGAGGATTTCGAACTGCTGCTGCGCATGCTGCCCGGACTTTCCGCGGGCCTGCCCACTCTGGGCGTGGTCGGCTACAATATCCGGATCAGTGCCGAGAGTGCCACAAGGGGGACTTACCGGCAGCAGTTATATGAGGATATGATGTACAACGCCTTTACGGCCTGCCGTATCGCCCGGGACGATTATCCGGAATACCTTGAAGAGGGGAAACGCTTCCGCCTTGTGCAGGCGCTGGATTTCCTGCTCCATATCCCCGTGGAAAAGATGACGCGGGACAATATCTTTTTCATGCGCATCCTGCGATTCGTTCAGAGCGAGAAGAAGGAGATCAAAAAAAACCGTTACCTGAGCCGGAAGCAGAAGCATTACCTGCTTCTTCTGGCAGCGGCGCCGGTCAAAGTGCGGAAAGCCCACAGGGTGAGCATGAAGCTGAGAGGCGTGGAGAAAGGCTGAACGCGGGCGGGGAAGTTTGACAGCTTTCCGGCACGATGCTAGAATCTTGAAGCGATGATAAAAACACTGAAAAAACTGAATCTTTTACTGGATAAGAAGCAGAAGCGCTTCTGTATCGTGCTGCTTGTGATGATGCTCATCGGCGCCGTTCTGGAAACGGCCAGTGTGGCGATCGTCCCTACCGTGGTCGGGCTGCTCATGGATGCGGAGGCGGTGATGACGAACCGTTTTGTGGCGCCGGTCTATAATGCACTGGGCTTTCATTCGCAGGAGACGTTCGCGACCGTGGCCATGCTCTCGCTGATCCTGCTCTTTGTGCTGAAGAACCTTTTTCTCTTTGTACAGCAGAAGATGCTCTACCGCTTTGTGTACACGAACCAGTTCCGTACCTCGGAACGTATGATGAAAAACTATATGCGCCGGGATTATGAGTATTATCTGAATGCCGATACCGCGGTGATCCAGCGCAGCATCACTTCGGATGTGAACAATATGTACGCGCTGCTGCTGGCGATCCTGCAGCTGGTCTCGGAAGGGATCGTTTTTGTCTGTCTTGCGTCGGTGCTCTTTTTCCAGGAACCGCTGATGACCCTGGTGGTGGCGCTGACTCTGATGCTTACGCTCTTTATCGTCAAGCTGCGGCTGAAGCCCATGCTCAAAAAAGCGGGCGAAGACAATCAGGAGTATTATTCGGGACTGTTTAAATGGATCAGCCAGTCGGTGGCCGGGATCAAGGAGATCAAGACCGGCGGACGCGAGCAGTATTTCGTGGATGAGTACATACGCTGCGGCGACGGCTACGTGAATGCAGTGCAGAAATACACGCTCTACAGCAATGTCCCGCGACTGCTCATTGAGACGGTGTGCGTTGCGGTCATGGTGATCTATATGATCTTCCTTATGCGCAGCGGCCGGGATACATCACAGATGATGGGGATCATAGCCGCTTTCGGCATAGCCGTGATGCGTCTCATGCCCTGTGCGAACCGCATCAACAACCAGTTGAACAGCATCACCTATTTCGAGCCCTTCCTGAAAGGGGTCTCGGACAATCTGCAGGATGAGATCAGCGGGGAGCGCACGGATATGACGGAGTTTTCCGTCGAGGCGGAAAAGCTGCCCATTAAGGATAAGATCGAACTGAAGGATATCTGTTACCATTACCCGAACACGGAGGTGGAGATCTTTGACCATGCGGAACTGACGGTCCCCGTCGGAAAGAGCGTGGGCATCGTGGGAAGCTCCGGAGCCGGCAAGTCCACGGTTGTGGATATACTGCTGGGAATGCTGAAGCTGCAGAACGGCAGCATCACCGTGGACGGGAAAGATGTGATGGCAAAGGAGAATTACCGCGGCTGGCTGAAAAACGTGGGATATATCCCCCAGAGCATCTTTATGCTGGACGATACGATACGCAGGAACGTGGCCTTCGGCGTGCCGGAGGAAAAGATGAGCGAGGAACGCATCTGGCAGGTGCTGAAGGATGCGCAGCTGGATGAATTCGTGCGCGGCCTGCCGGATGGCCTGGATACGGGCATCGGCGAGCGCGGCGTGCGTCTTTCCGGCGGACAGCGTCAGAGGATCGGGATCGCCAGGGCTCTGTATGAGGATCCCGAGGTGCTGATCCTCGATGAAGCTACCAGCGCACTGGATAACGATACCGAAAGTGCCATCATGGATTCCATCAACCGTTTCCATGGTGAAAAGACCCTGATCATCATCGCCCACCGCCTGCAGACCATTGAAAAATGCGATATGGTCTACCGGGTGGAGGGCGGAAAGATCGTTGCGGATCCGCAGGCCGGAAAGCATTAAAGGGATACGAAGATTCCGGCAGAAGGTAAGGATTGATGAATATCAAGGAATTTGTGAAGAAAAAGGAAAACTGGATACGGCTGGTCTCCATGCTGCTCTTTTTTGTCATGAGCTATATGGGGATCAAGTTCTGCAACGCCGGACACTCCTATGAGCAGGATCATCCCTTCCGCATTTTCTGCATCTGTTTTTCCATACTGGTGCTGATCAATCTTCCGAAGAAGGATGTGCTTACCATCGGTTCCCTTCTGTTCATTCCCTTATGTTATGTGGCGACCCATTACGGCTATGAGTACCATATCATCCCGGATAACTGTGATTATAAGTTTGTGGATCTAATCCGTCTGGGAAAGCTGGTGGCACTGGGCTGGGGACTTATGATCATCGCGCTGCTGAAGCATATCATACGTCTGGACCTGCCGCGGGAATTCCTGCTTTATCTCCGGAAGGTCCCGCGCATGAAGAAGCTCCTGCTGCTGGGCTGGTGCGGCTATGTGGTGCTCTATACGGTGATGAACCCGGGTTATGCCTATCTGATCGTGTTTACCATCGGCTTTTCCGCTTTCTTTATCATCAGCAGGAAGCCGGAGCGGCAGCGGCTGCTCTTTGCGGCTTTCAGTGACGGCGTGCTCCTCTGCTTTATGATGGTGAGCGTGCGGGCCATGATGCACCGTCCCTACGATACCGAGCGTTATCTCTTTTATTTCTCCAACGAGAATATGGCCGGCATGTATCTGGCGGCGATGCTCGTGACGGTCATCGCAAGGCTCCATGTGGTCTGGACCATGGCGAAGAGCCGTCTGCGCACATTTGCGCTGGTCTTCCTGCATGCGCTGCTCGTGTGGAACGGGATACTGATATTCTACAATTATACCCGCACCTATCTCTTCGGCATGATCTTTGCCTTCTTTATCTATCTGATCCTGCTGCTGAAGAAGAGCGATAAGAAAAAACGTACGCTGGGCCGTTTTTTCCTGCCCATCGGACTTACGATACTCAGTCTCTATCCCGGCTATCTCATCCTGCGTCATGTGCCGGCGGTATTCAGTTCCCCGCGCTTTTTCTACGGAGAAGAATTCAACGAGACCCGCGTGCATCCCGGTGACCCCGCGGATTCGCCCAAGTATACGAGTCTTGCGCGTTATCTGACCTTAAGCTTCGGCAAATGGGGGATCGACCTGCATATCGAGGACGGGCAGGAGGAACTGGCGGAAGAGGAAGGCGTGGTGAGCATCAATTCCGAAAGGGATGTGTCTAACGGCCGTATCTATGTGTGGAAGCTCTTCCTGAGCCACATGACCATCGACGGGCATTATCCCGGTGATATCACCGAAGAGGACGGGCACGTGATCTATCACGCCCACAACACTTATTTCCAGAACATGTTCCAGTACGGAATTCCCGCCGGACTCTATTTCGGCCTGGGGATCTTTCTGCTCTGGCTGTATGCGGCGATCCGTTTTGCAAAGGAAAAGGACGCGGATGCGTCCCTGGTCTTTTCGTTTCTCGCCATCGGCGTAGTGATGATCGGCATGCTGACGGAATGGTCCGGGCATCCGGCCTACCCGTTCGGCATCCTCATGCTGTTGGCGATCAGCCGTCTTTTCTGTTCCGGCCCCGAAGATAAGGAAGCAGTAAAAACAGATCCAGCAAAAGCGTAGCTGCCGTGACACAGAGGGAGAGGACGAGCTGTACGCTTTCCTTCGGGAAGTTTTCGCCGAAGAATCCCAGATTATATTCATAGATCACAAAGGTATTGGCAAACTGCAGCAGGCTGAAGGCAAGGAAGAAGAGCAGCGTGCCCTTTTTCGGCCTAAAGCTCCATGCCAGTAAAAGGAACAGCGGTCCTGCGAACATATAGCGTTCATGCATGCAGGTGCCGAAACAGAAGACGTTCAGTATCAGAAAAGCGGCCAGCAGCGGGTAATCCGCACGGCCCTTTTTTGACTGAAGGTATGCCAGGAGAAAGCTCAGCAGCGTAACGGCGGCGAGGGCGGCGTTGCCCCACGTACGGATGGAAATGTGCAGGAACGTGCTGTCCATGGGCGCCCAGTTGCGTCCGATGAGGGTCCAGAAATTGAAGGCGTCGATACTTGCCCCCGACATGCCGCTCTGTACGGAAAGGTATTGGGAGAGCATGCCGCCCAGGCCGAAGGGCAGGCTGATGAGGATCATGCCCGCGATGACAGCGAGGCCCTGAAGTACGGGCTTTACGAGAGCCCGCAGGGAGCGTTCATCACGGTATCTCTCCGCAAGGGCGACGAGCACCAGCGGCGCAAAGCTCAGGCTCTGCTGCTTGAGCATGAGGCTGATCCCGAAATACAGGAAGCCTTTGAAGAGCTTCTTTTCCGAAAAAGCCACGCACATGAAGGCGATAAAGAGACAGAAGCAGGCGTCGGTCTGCCCCCATACCGAGGAATTGTGGATGACGGCGGGGTTGAAGCACCAGAGCGCGGCGGCAAGGAGACCGCTGCGCGGGGAAATGCGCCGCGAGGCTTCCTTCCAGAGGAATGCGGCGGCGGCGATATCGCAGAGTATGGGCGGGAGCTGTATGATCAGCTCGTGGAAGCCTGTATCCTTTGCGGCGCCGAAAAGCCGGACAAAAACCTGCATCAGCCACAGAACATAGAGATAGAGCGGCGGATAAGGCCATTGCACGCTTTCATGGGAATAGAAAGAGGAAAAGCCGTCCTCAAAGAGCAGGGCGGCCCAGTCCTTCATGACCTCCGGATACGGAAAAGTAAAAAGCCGCAGGCAGATGCGCAGCACGAGGCCTGCGGAAAGGATCAGGATCAGTATGGGAAGCTCTTTCCCCTTCAAAGTCTTCTCTTTCATGCACCACATTATATATCCCGGGCAGGGAATTAGCAACCGTCAGGGGAGGAAGGCTTTTACACTCACGGTGAGCGCGATTGCTACTGGAAAAATCGGCCGCGTCATGATATAATCAAACGGATTGTGTGAACATCATCCTGCAGCGGGGCGGAGAGCTCCGCAGGCCGCGCGGGATGAGAATAATAAAGCGGGAGGTGCGAATGACTTATCACAAGACCATCATGGAATATGCGGAAAAGCAGGTTCCTGCCTGCATATCGCATGATACGATCTCGGACAAGCTGTTTGCGGAAAACGGTGTATACCGCGGTCTGCGCGATCTGAACGGAAAGGGTGTGCTGACCGGACTGACGAATATCTCAAAGATCGTTTCCTTTAAGGAAAAGGACGGAAAGCGGGAACCCTGTGACGGTGAGCTCTGGTACCGCGGCTATAATGTGCGCGATCTGGTGAGGCTTATGTCCGGCAAGCGTTTCGGCTTTGAAAAAACGGCGTATCTGCTGCTTTTCGGCGAGCTCCCGGATGAGGAGCAGACGACGGATTTTCTGCGGCATCTGGCCAAGAGCCGTTCACTGCCCACCAATTTCACCAGGGATGTGATCATGAAGGCTCCCGGCAGCGATATCATGAGCAGCATGACCAGGAGCATCCTGACCCTGGCCAGCTATGATCCCCGCGCGCTTTCGACGGATCTGGCCGACAATCTGCGCCAGTGCATCATGCTCATCGCCACCTTTCCCATGCTGGCAGCCTACGGCTACCATGCCTACAATCATTACGAGAACAATCAGAGCATGTATATCCACCGCCCCCTTCCCAGGAAGAGCACGGCGGAAAACATCCTGCGCCTGCTCCGCCCGGACGGGAGTTTTACCGATACCGAAGCGGATGTGCTGGACGTGGCGCTGATGCTGCATATGGAGCACGGCGGCGGAAACAATTCCACCTTTACCACGAGAGTCGTGACCAGTTCCGGCTCGGATACCTATGCGACCATGGCGGCGGCCATGAGCAGCCTGAAGGGACCGAAACACGGCGGCGCCAATATCAAGGTCATGGAGATGATGGAGGATATCCGCGAGCACGTACACAATTACGAGGACGAAGAGGCGATACGGAAATACCTCACCAAGATGATCCGCGGCAAAGCCTTTGACGGCAAGGGCCTGATCTACGGTATGGGCCATGCGGTCTATTCCATTTCGGATCCGAGAGAGCAGGTCTTCAAGAGCTTTGTGACCAGGCTGGCCGAGGAGAAGGGGCGCTGCGACGAACTGCTTCTTTATAACAATATCGAGAAGATCGCACCGGAAGTGATCGCCGCGGAGCGGAAGATCTACAAGGGCGTGAGTCCCAATGTGGACTTTTACAGCGGTTTTGTATACAGCATGCTGGGCATTCCGGTGGAGCTTTATACCCCGCTCTTTGCCATCGCGCGCATCGTGGGCTGGAGCGCCCACAGGCTGGAGGAGATGGTCGGCAACGGCAAGATCATCCGCCCGGCTTATATGAGTATCATGAAGGAGCGGAAGCTTGAAGAAAAGGCTTAAATGGGCTTATTATGCGGGCTGGTACATACTGAAACAGAAGATCCGGCCGCTGAAAGCTGTCCGTTACTGCCGCAGACCGGTGCTGGATAATGAAAAGGCCGCACTGGAGCTGGCAGGGATGATCGCAGGGAAGGAGCCTTTTGCCGCAGGCAGGATGGGACTTTCCGAGGCAGCGGTGATCCGCGCGGGGGAGTTTGAACGTAAGGATAAATATGCAACGGTGATAAACCAGCTCTATGAGTGGTCGGGTTTCTTTCCAAATGAACCGGAACTGGCCGTGCGCTTCACGGAGCTGATGCGGGAGGATTACCGTCAGTATGATCTGATCGCGGCCAACCGGCAGCTGATGGAGTCCTATTTTATCAACCGCTATACGCCGAAGCACTGCCTGATCGCGAAGAACCTGGACCTCTATGATGTGTATAATCTGGAGGAGCATTGGACGAAGGCGCTGGCCGGAAAGAAAGTGCTCGTGGTGACGTCCTTTCCGGAATCGGTGAAAAAGCAGTATGAGCGCAGGGAAGAGATCTACCCGGGCAGCGATATCCTTCCGGAATTTGCGTCCCTGAGTGTCTACAAACCGCTGATGACCATAGGCGATATGAAGGATGAGCGTTTTTCCGACTGGTTTGAAGCGCTGGAGTTCATGAAAAACGAGATCCTCGCGATGGATTTCGATATCGCGCTGCTGGCCTGCGGCGCATACGGCTTCCCGCTGGGAGCAGAGATCCGCAGGGCCGGGAAACAGGCCGTGTGCATGGGCGGCGTGCTGCAGATCCTCTTCGGCATCATGGGGCGCCGCTGGGACGGTTCCCGCTTCGGGGGGCCCGAACATATGCCGGAAAAACTCAAAGCCTACTACAGCGATGCCTGGATCTATCCGCTGGAAGAGCGGCCGGCAGCCGCCGACGGGGTGGAGTACGGACCTTACTGGAAATAAAAAATCAGATATAGTAAATCATTTTCCGATGTGCTATAATAGTAGCGCCAGTATTTTTGCAAAAAAAGGAGGAGCATCATGTTAGCTACGCTGATACCCTTGTTTGATCACACTATGAGTGTATGCGCCTATTCCGTATTTGCGCAGAAGGAAAACTTCCTTCTGAATCCCCGCCTGCTGGGTGTGGGACGTTATGACGGTGCGGCCGAGGTGGTGGGTTTTGACATCATCGAGAACATGGGTCTGGAAACGGTGGCCGGCGATAAGAACGTGTTCATCGAGATGAACAATATCTCGATCTTTGCGGATATCGCGGCGCAGTGCAAGGCTCCTCATGAACGTATCGTGCTCCTGCTGGATCAGGAGATGCCTCCCGAGGAGCGCTATATCAAACGCCTGCAGGAGCTGAAGGCGCAGAAATACCGCCTGGCGATCCGCAAGCTCCCGGTGGGACGTTTTGAGGAGTACCGCGAAGTGCTCCGTCTGATGGATTACATCCTGCTGAATCATAAAAAGATCGATATCGGCAAGGCAAAGGTTTATTTCTCCAAGGTTTATCCCAATATCCGCCTGGTAGCCGTCAATGTGGATTCCCAGGAGGATTACGACCGCCTGAAGGAAGGCGGCGGATATGATCTGTACGAGGGCGAATTCTTCCGTATGCCGGTCAATAAGGGCGAGGAACTCGCACCTCTGAAGGTCAACTATCTGGAACTGATCAAGGTTGTCAATGACGTGGACTTTGATCTGACGGATGCGGCGGCTGTCATCGAGCGCGACCCCGCACTGGTACTTTCCCTGCTGGAGATGGTAAACCGCATGACGGTGAATTCCGGCATCAATTCGGTAAAGCATGCGGCAGCGATGCTGGGGCAGAGAGAACTGAAGCGCTGGATCAACACGGCAGCCACCAAAGAACTGTGCGTGGACCGTCCCAGCGAGATCATGCGCATGTCCATGATACGAGCTCGTTTTGCGGAAAACCTGGCACCTTCCTTCAAGCTGGCCAGCCAGTCTTCCGAGCTTTTCCTGATGGGCCTGTTCTCGGTGCTGGATGTGATCATCGAAAAGCCCATGCAGCAGGCGCTGGATATGGTGAAGGTTTCCAAGGAGATCCGCCAGGCGCTGCTGGAAAAGACCGGGCCTTTCTCCCCGGTATACGATTTCCTGCTGCAGTATGAGAATGCTTCCTGGCAGGAAGTGTCCAGACAGATGGTCGTGGGCGGCATCGACATGGATCCGGTCTACGAAGCCTATGTGGAAGCCCTCCGCTGGTTCAAAAATCTTTTCACCAAATAATACAGGAACGGGTACCGCCCGTGATCCCATACGTAAGTTCATCCCCGCCGGAAACGGCGGGGATTTTTCTGAGCTTTTTTGCCAAGCTTTGTGATGTAATTTTTGACAAGATGTAGGGTTCCAAAACCCCTGTCCCTACTGCATTTTGTGGTTTTTCATTACGAAACATTAGCTTGACAAGGTAAGCTTTCTCCTGTGACGTACCACAGGGGGTTTTTGAAAGATTTGATTCATCGAGTTTACATAAATGCACGAATTTCCCTGATTTTGACAGGTTTTGATTCACGTTTTTCCGGGGGCGATCTGCCCCAATGTCCCGTCTTTACTGACTTTTTTCCAAAACGGCGGTTACGTAATTTTCCGCAGCACGAGAACCAGTGCTTTGTGATGTAAACTCAAAGCACTGGGATTGTAGGTGGGCCCCTATAGCCGTTTTTTCAGTGCGACAAAGTCTGGCCCGAGACGATGTCACAATGCTGAAAGATAACGAGACAGAAGGGAAGCACGACCGAA
>JAEELW010000055.1 GCA_016282915.1 Lachnospiraceae bacterium
GCATGGAGCGCAGGATCCATGAACTGTGCGGATATGGTTTATGCGTCACCGGAACTGGATGGTGAAGCGCTTGATCCCGCGTTTAAACGCTGGATACCGGGCCTGGGCTTGACGAGGGTAAATATTTTCCCTCATTTTGAGCTGTTAAAGGATGATATCCTGGACGGGCTCAGGGTGATCGAAGACATAACCTATGCGGACAGCATGGGGCAGGAGATACTGGCTCTTAATGACGGTAGTTATATTGTGATCGAAGACGGAAGAACGGAACTGTTCGGAGAAGCATACAGGATACTGGATGGAGAGAAAGAACTGATCTGCAGGGATGGAGAACATCGTATCATAAGCGAACTCGTTCTCAAAATGCGCCAGGAGATCGTGGACAGAAGCAGACGCTTTGAAGAGCAGACAAAAGGCAGCAAGGATGAGTACAATATATACAGGGAACATATCCGCTATGTGTACAAATATGTTAACAAGCTTTCCGAAGGTAAAGCTGTTGACAGGGAAGTTCTGGAAATAAGCGCTTTACTTCATGATATTGCCATGACGGACAGGACGCTTGACCGGAGCAGACATAATGAATATAGTGCTGAGATCGCTGAACAGTTATTACGGGAAAACGCTTACCCTGAAGAGAAGATACAGCTTGTTAAGAAATGTATATTCAATCATAGCAGCAGAAGGGCCGGATACAGGACGACAGAGGAAGAACAGATATTGGTCGATGCGGACGGCTTGTCCCATTTTGACGCATATAAAAGTTTGTACTCCCTGGCACATAAAGTCATGGGATTAAATGACGAAGAGTCTTTGAAGTTCATTCAGGATAAACTTACAAAAGATCATAATGAACTCAGTGATGAACTGAAATATCTTGTCAGTGATAAATATTCAAACATTATGAAGGCGGGATCGATCCGGGAGATAATGGAAGCAAAATTTCCTTAATAGGATGATCTAAAGAGGAGAATAAGATGGAAATCTGGGATGCATATGATAAAGATTTAAACAGGATAGAGGGAAAGACACTGGTACGCGGGGAGGAGTCGACCTTTCCCGATGATGTGTTTCACCTGGTATGCGAAATACTGGTAAAGCATAAGGACGGAACGTTCCTGTTGATGCAGCGGGATCCGCAAAAAGCGTACGGATCTTTGTGGGAGGCCAGCGCAGGCGGTTCGGCGCTTAAGGGAGAAAGCCCCCTGGAAGCGGCAAAACGCGAATTAAAAGAAGAAACCGGGATCGTATCAAATGAACTTACGGAAGTGGGGAGGGTAGTCAGTCCCGAAACCCATTCGATCTATGTGGATTTTTCCTGCGAAACGGATTGCGATAAAGACAGTATCCTTCTGCAGGAAGGGGAGACCGTTGCATATCAGTGGGAAGAACGGGATGAACTGCTTCGCAGGGAAGATCTGGTGAAACATTCGTTTCTCAGGATGCAGCTTTTCGTTAAGGAGCTGCAGATCTATTCATTTCGAGGTATCGGTCTGCGGGAAAAAGAAGAGATCAAAAATCTTTTTACGGCTGTATTTACAAAAGAACCGTGGAATGATGACTGGTCGGATGAAAAGCAGCTGGATCTGTATATCAACGATCTGATCGGTCAGAGCTATTCCCTGACTTACGGATTATATGAGGGAGAGGAACTGATCGGTCTCTCCATGGGATATATCAAGCATTGGTATAGGGGAACGGAATACTATCTCGATGAATTGTGTATCCGGACCGATAAACAGGGAAGCGGAGCCGGTACATTTTTTATAAGACAGATCGAGAAAGCGATAAAGGCGATCGGCCTGAAACAGATCTTTCTGCAGACGGATGTTTCAGCGCCGGCCTATCACTTTTATAAAAAGCTGGGCTTTACGGAACTGGAAGGGCATGTATCTTTTGCAAAGGAAATTTGAGGTGAAAAATGAGGTCAGATCTTGATAAGGAGTATATTCCCTTCGATTGGAGTGTTGTAGAGAATAAGGATCACTGGCTGGAACCCTGCGAGGAGAGTTATTACTACGCGCAGAAGTGGAAAAGGGAAGGCAGAAAGAGTGTGCTGGACCTGGGCTGCGGGCTTGGACGTCATGCTGTGCTTTTTGCAAAGTACGGATTTAAGGTGACGGCGGCGGATATTTCAAAGGATGCACTGGATTTTCTGAGAAAATACCGGAGAGAACAGGGCGTGGATATTTCATGCCGGCTGGCGGATATGGAAAAGCTCCCTTTTGCGGATGATGCCTTTGATGCGATCTTTGCCATGCATTCCGCCGGTCATGCGGATACGCAGGGGATGAAGAGAGTGATGGAAGAGATCAAGCGGGTGCTGAAGCCTGACGGTACCGTGTTTATGACGCTATGTTCAAAAGAAACATGGACATATGCGGAATCCGGATTGCCGAAGGTGGATGATAATACCGTGATCAAAACCGACGGGCCTGAGCAGGGCGTGCCCCACTTCTTTGTGGACCGGGATGACATCGCAAAGCTTTTTGCGGATCTTGAGCTGATCAAAGTGCGGCATATTGATGACTGCTATGATGGAGGCAAGTGGAAGAATCAGAAGCATTACTTTATCGAGGCAGTGATCCGGAAGAAGGCGAAACGCCTTGACTATTCGGACATCATAGGGAAGCATGTTGATTGTAAGATCGACCGGCCATTGGGAAGCGCACATCCCAGACATCCGGATATGGTCTATCCCGTTAACTACGGCTATGTCCCCGGGATCATAGCCGGCGACGGCGCTGAGCAGGATGTATATATCCTGGGTATCGATGAGCCGCTGAAGGAGTTTTCCGGAACGATCATAGCCGTATATCACAGATTAAACGATAATGAAGACAAGTGGATCGTGACAGCCGGAGGGACGGAGTTCACCGCGGAAGAGATCCTGGATAAAATAGGGTTCCAGGAGAAATTCTTTGACGGAGAACTGTATCTGAAATAAGATTATCCGTTGCGTTTGATCTCCGCAGGGCATTTGTGCGGCATGCCGGGACCATACTGACAGCGCGGACAGTTAAAACACTTCACATAAGGCTTATCTTCCAATGCGGCTTCGCTGAAGGCGGGATCTGCGAGCAGTGCGCGTGCCAGATCTACGGTATCTGTCAGATCGTTTTCAATCAGATAACGGGCGAGGGATACATCCAGGATCCCGTTTACGCAGGACAGCGGAATGCGGTCCTTAAAATGTTTGTGGAAACGTACACCCAGGGAGCAGAAGCGGTTGTAGGGCTCACCGCTCTCCGTTACGGAAGGATCTTCCCATTCGATCCC
>JAEELW010000056.1 GCA_016282915.1 Lachnospiraceae bacterium
AACTGATCCGTCCGATGTATCTTGTAAGGGAGAGCGATATCTGCGCATGGCGGGATTACAACGAACTGCATTTCCTGCAGTGCGCCTGCCATTTTACCGATACCTGTTCGACCTGCCATGAAGACGGGACGACTTCCTCGAAAAGGCTGGAGACCAAGAAACTGATCGCGGCCTTAAAGAAGGAAAACCCCTTTGTGGAATCCAACATTTTCAAAAGCATGGAAAATGTAAATCTGGATACTGTGATCGCCTACAAGAAAGACGGCGTCCGGCATCATTTTCTGGAGGAGTATTGAAAGCGGCCCCTGCCGCAGAAAGGATGATAAAGATGATCACGAGAGACGAAGCTTTTGCATTACTGAAAAAGTACAATAAGGATCCCTTCCATATCCAGCATTCGCTGACCGTGGAGGCGGTGATGAAATGGTATGCCGGAGAACTCGGGTATGCGGAGGAGGCAGAGCACTGGGGCATCGTCGGACTGCTGCACGATATCGATTTTGAACTTTATCCGGATGAGCATTGCCTGAAAGCGCCGGAACTGCTCCGGGAAGGCGGTGTGAGTGATGATATCATTCATTCGGTCTGTTCCCACGGATACGGCATCACCGTTCCCTGCGGCGCGACCATTGACGTGGAACCGGAACACGAGATGGAGAAGGTGCTTTTTGCGGCAGATGAGCTCACGGGGCTGATCTGGGCCGCGGCGCTGATGAGGCCTTCAAAGAGCACAAAGGATATGGAACTGAAATCCCTGAAAAAGAAATATAAGAGCAAAGGATTTGCGGCGGGCTGTTCCCGTGAGGTGATCGAGCGCGGCGCGGAGCAGCTGGGCTGGGAGCTTGACAAACTTCTCGAAATGACGCTTCAGGCCATGGCCGCAAGTGAAGATACCATAAATGCGGAAATGGAGAAGGAGCGCTAAGCCGGTACAGGCTTTGCTCATCAAAAAAGCGGGCAGCTCTTTTGTGAGCCTGCCCGCATGATCAGGATCTTATCAAACTCCGTACCGGTCTAGCGGTTTCCGTGCCATTTATATTCCGGGTGCCTGGAATAGTATTTCGCTTTGCTCTCGTACATTCTGGCATCTGCCGTCTGCATCGCTTTGAGGATATTGCCGCCTTCGTCACTGTGGCAGAGGCCGATGGCGTAATGGGCTCTGTCCGGACGTTCGGATCTCGAAAGAAGCGCTTCCATCATTTTTTCAACTTCTCCGAGTGAACTGTCTGTTTCAATGATCATGAATTCATCTCCGCCTACCCGGTAGATCTCCGTATTCTCATTTTTCAGTTTCTGCAGTGTGGAAGCAACATCCCTGAGAAGATTGTCGCCGGCAAGGTGCCCTTTGGTATCGTTGACCGACTTAAGACCGTTTACGTCGATAAAGAAAACGCCGAAAGGTTTCCGGATCACTTTTTCGCCGGAAAGATCATCGCTGATCCGGTTGTTCATGGCATTACGGTTGAGCACTCCGGTCAGAAGATCCGTGGAACTCATGATCTTCATGCGGATATTATTCTGCTCGTTCGCGATCTCCGAGGAGAGGATAAACGCGGTCAGGCTCAGGGTCTCCTTGATCTGCAGCGTTTTTGCGGGATCGAAATTCCCTGCCCAGATGTAGCCGATGGTGCGGTTGTCTGAACGGAGAGGGAAGATCACGAGACTCCTGACCTTTTCCATCCGGAGGGAATCGATCCATTCCGGAGCGATCTTATGCGCTTCTTCCATATCGCTTTCATTTGTCATGATGAAGCAGTTGCTCTTGTTCATCAGTTTTGGCCAGCTCTCGATCACTCTGTAAAACTTTTCGGTCAGAAATGCGGACAGAGGCATCTGTTTTGGATCGTTGTCGTAATCCTCACACAGAAGGGAATACTTTCTGTTTTCAAAGTCCGTCAGAAGGATGCTGCAGCGCTTCGCACCGCATTGCTTGCGGATATCCGCGACCACCGAATTCATCGACTCCTGAAAATCATTTGTTTCGCGCAGGATCAGACAGGTCTTGATCACATTTGTTGCAGTCTCGGAAGAGATGTCCGTCAGTTTGTCGATATCCGCTTTCGGGTTCATCTCATAGGAGAAGAGGAGCAGTCCCTTCTCCGGATCATCGGAGACGAGTGGAGTCAGAAATACCTCCATCCAGGCATTATATAATTCAATATCGAAATAGGTATGGATGGGACGGTCCGTGGTCACGCAGCTTTCGCAGAGCGCTTCGAAATTCGCCGCCTTCGGGATATATCTGGTATAAGGGACATTGGTCTCAAAATCCTTAAGGTCCTTCACAACAGTGCATTTATAAGCATCATTTGCATCTACGACAAGAAATCTGTCGCTGTCTTCTTTGTTCAGATCTACGGAAAGGATACAGGCAACACGGCTGAAGCCGGCCAGGAAGGAATTGTAGTCATGCGCTGCTTTTTTACCCTCGAGAAAATCGATGCAGCTTTTGTATTTTTCCAGCCGGAGCTTATCCTTCTCTCGGACTTCATTGAGCCGGGAAAGGTCGGAGTTGTGTTTCAGATCCGATAGCTTCACTTTACGGGCTATGGGATTATCGGAGAGTTTCCGGACATAATCCATATAATCGACGCCCTCCTCATGGGTAAGGAGCGAGAGCGCCTCGCAGACTTCTTCCGGAAAGCCCTGCTCCCGGATCTCGTCCAATGTGGTATCGGTGTCCTCCGGCACATCGTGAAGGAGTGCTACACAGGTCGAGAGCTCATCGTCCATGGATTCGGCGACATGCCAGGGGTGGAAAACATAGGGAAGCCCGGATTTGTCCGTCTGGTCTTTATGTTTTTCGGACATCAGGCGGATCGCTTTTTTCGTAAGTGCCGTGTAGATCATCTTGTTATCCTCCGCATGTGTGCTATCATATCATATTTTCGGGATTTGGTGAAGATGATAAGGTTTTTGGCCGGGAAAAGTGCATGATCACCTTCGGTCTTCCCGGAAGCCGCGGCTATGGATTTTTCCGAAACTTTATGATATAATCGGCTTTGTTTCCGAAACGGATGACGATCATCCGTGATAAAGCGGAAAAACGGGAGGTTTTGTTATGGATCAGAATTTCAATAACCCTTACGGCAATCAGTTTGGCGGGCAGAATCAGTTCAATAACCAGTACGGCGGGCAGAATCAGTTCAATGCGCAGTACGGAAACCAGTATAACAATGCGTATGCGGATCAGAATCCGTATGCCCAGGCCAATGTGCAGTACAATAATCAGTACAGCCAGTTCAATGCGCAGTATAACAATCAGTACGCTCAGTTTAATGCGCAGAATGCCGGCTTTAACGCACAGAATGCGCAGTTTGCCAATCAGTACGGAGCCGGCTTCGGCATGCAGGGCTTTCAGCCCGGAGCAGGTATGGGGCAGGCAATGCCGGGGCGGAGCGGCGGTCCCACTTCTTTCTCGGGGATCGTGAGCGAGGTCACGGAGACCCTGCAGCAGAAGGTGGTTGCAAAGTCGTTCCTTTATATGGTGGTGGCGCTGATCGTAACGGCGATCGCAGCGTTTGCGGCACCCCAGGCCATGGCGAAGATCCTTATCACTCATCCCTCCGCGATCTTCGGACTCGTGGGGCTGGAGCTGGTGATCGTGATCGTTTCCAATATCGCGATCAAAAAGAATAATGCGGCGCTGACCGTAGTTCTCTATACCGTATATTCCTTCCTGACGGGCGCTACCCTCGGCGTGGTCTTCTGGGCCTATCAGCTGGGTTCCGTCGTCGCCATCTTCTTGATGACCTCGGCGATCTTTGCGATCATGGCCGTATACGGAATGGTCACCAAAAGAGACCTTTCGTCCCTCGGGAGCATCCTGCTCATGTCCATACTCGGGATCATCATCGTATCCACGGTGAATATCCTGTTCCTTCACAGCGAAGGCCTGGAGCTGGCGATCTCCTATCTCGGGGTTGCGATCTTTATCGGCTTTACGGCGTACGATACGCAGAAGATCAAACAGAAAGTCGCCTATGCGGATTCTGCGAATACGGAGGTGCTGGCACTTTCGGGAGCGTTCCAGCTCTACCTTGACTTTATCAATATCTTTATCCGCCTGCTCAGCATCATGGGGCGCAGGAAATAAGAGAAATACTGTCGGAACGGTTTTGCCTGTGATCCGGCGCTCAGGCCGGGCGGCAGGAGAAGCTTAAAAAAGATATTCAGGGCCGGCGGCTTTCCGCCGGCCTGATTTATACGAAGGGGAAAGATCCTTAAATGAATGAAACGGAAAATAAGAACTTAACGGTGATCGCCGGGCTGCGTACGGATGAGACGGAAGAAGAATTCGGGCATGCCATGGACGAGCTGAAAAGCCTGTGCGAAGCCTGTGAGCTGGAAGTGGCCGGGGTCCTGACGCAGTCCCTGCCGCACCCGGACAAAGCGACCTGGATCGGTTCGGGCAAGGCGGAAGAGCTGAAGATGACTGTCCTGGCACTGGATGCCGCCTATGTGGTCTGTCTGGGAAATCTCGCGCCCTCACCGATGAAGAATCTGCAGAAGATCGTGGGCTGTCCGGTGTGGGACCGTACACAGCTGATCTTGGAGATCTTTTCGCGGCGGGCGCGTACACGCGAAGCACGCCTGCAGGTGGAATGCGCCTATCTGCAGTACATGATGCCGCGTCTGAGCGGGATGTGGCAGCATCTGGGGAGACAGAGCGGCGGCGGCGGAAGCCGGGCAAACAAGGGTGAAGGCGAAAAGCAGATCGAGCTGGATAAACGCCAGATCTCCCACAGGATCACCGAGCTGAAGAAGGAACTTTCGCAGATCGAACAGACGCGGGATGTGCAGCGGCAGGGGCGCTCCAGGGACGGCTATCCCAATGTGGCGCTGGCAGGCTATACCAATGCGGGCAAGTCCTCATTGATGAACCTGCTCCTCGCCATGGGCAGACGCTCGCAGGAAAAGACCGAGGAGAAAAAGGTATTTGAGGAGGACATGCTCTTTGCTACGCTGGACACCTCGGTACGCAAGATTGCCATCGCGGGGCGGAAGCCTTTTCTTTTATCCGATACGGTCGGGTTCATCGAAAACATCCCCCACGATCTGATCAAGGCTTTCCGTTCGACCCTGGCGGAGCTGCGTTATGCCGATGTCATCCTGATCGTGCTGGATTCCTCCGATCCGCACCATCCGATGCACAGGAAGGTCACTGAAGAGACCCTGTCCGAACTGGGAGCACTGACGGTTCCCAGGATCTATGTTTATAACAAGGCGGATCTGCGTGACGATGGGAGGACCGTAAAAAACGGCCCCGGAAATGAGGCCGTTTATATCTCGGCGCGTACAGGCTACGGGATCGATGAACTTCTGGATGCACTGCAGCGGATCTTCCGTGCCGGAAACCGCCGGATCGAAGTGACGATCCCTTATTCTGCCGGGGATCTGCTGAACCGTATCCATAAGGAGGCCGAGCTGATCGTCGAGGAGCACCGTCAGGACGGGACCTATATAGAAGCAGACTGCCCGGCCGCATTGGCCGAGCAGCTGCTGGCGAGGTGTGCAGGCACGCCTTAATCTTTGTTTAATACGTAGTCGATGATCTCCCAGTGGTCAAAGGCCAGATCCTCTTTTTTGAGGGTTTTGAGTTCTACCCAGCTTGCATAGATGGCGTCGCTGTTTGCCACCGGCTTTACCGCATTTTCATCCAGACAGACGCTGTAGGCTACGCTCACGACCCAGCCGCGGGGGTCTCTGCCTTTGGTGGAGGTGACTTTGACCAGATCCTTTTCTTTGATATCCACGGAAACGGAGGTTTCTTCCAGCAGTTCCCGTGCAGCGGCATATTCGAGGGTTTCATCTTCCGGCATATAGAAGCCGCCGGGAAGAGCCAGTTTGTTCACGAAGGGATGCTCCGCGCGGCTGATCAGGAGCAGCTTTGTCTTATCACGGTTAAAGATCAGCAGATCCACTGCGACGGAAGGAGCGTCATATTTCTTCCGGTCATATTTTTCAAGGTAGATATCTTCTCCCTTTTTGTCATTCAGCCAGCGGTCGGACAGCGTGAACATTTCCTTCACGCTCCTCTCGCTGTAGAAGAGCGGGATGATGCCGTAGAGGTGGGCGGCGCCGTAATCCGTCAGCATGAAGGTATCTTCGTTGACGAATTCCATCAGGCTGTTGTTTTCCAGAAAAGCGATCTGCGTGGCGTAGACATCGCGGAAATCCTCTCCGAACCTGGCTTTGTAGGCCTTCATCGAGATGAAGCCGAAGTAGAACATCACGGAGATGGCTTTGGCCCGCACTTCGTCGATGGGCATATCCGCGATATCATTGATCGGAAGGATGCCTTTTTCGACCGCTTCAAAATACTTTTCCAGCTTATGATCCACACAGCCCAGATTATAGGCAAGGTAATTGCCGACAAAGGACTGGGCGCCCAGGCCGAAGCCCACATAGGAGGTAGCGTCGATGACCCGCTTCGTGAGGTAGGACGAGGTGCCCATATCGCCCGGGATGCGGCTGAAGGTGTTCTTGCCGTTATTCGCCTCATAGCCGGCTTCTTTTAATAAGCGGTAGGCGATCTCGTACTGGCGGTTGACTTTGTAGAGGGTCACGCCCTGGGATTCCGCTTCCAGCTTGGTGCCTTTGTAGCGGTTACGGTAGAGGGTGATGAATTCCGGACCGAGGGCGATGGTGTAGCGGATGGTATTGGCAAAATCCTCATCGCTCTGGTTCAGGAAACCGTACATCAGATCCACGTTGAGGCGGTCGAAACCTGCCTTGCGGATATTTTCCACAGCCTTTTCATAAATGCTCTTCGAACCTTCCCTTCCCAGCTCGGACAGGAGCTTTTCGGATACGGTCTGAAAGCCCATGGAGATGCGGTTGTAGCCCATTTCGCGTATCGCTTTGATCTTCTCGGGATCATTGGCGGCGATCACGGGAGTGGTCTCGATGCTCATATAGATGCCGTCTTCGAGAGCGAAGCGCTTGATGGAATCCGTGATCGCTTTCAGATTTTCGACCGAAAGGTAAGCGGGAGTTCCGCCGCCGAGATCGTAGCCGGCGATGGGCTTGTCGCCGATCATTTCGCGGTAGAGCTCGATCTCTTTCAGCAGATGTTCCACATAGCGGTCGGGATCGTCTTCAGCGGGCTGATCGAGCACCACATATTCGCAGAAACGGCAGCGGGCCTGGCAGAAGGGGATGTGCACATAAAGGCAGAGTTCCTTTTGGGTTTCGATGTTTTTCTTTACGGTCTTAAGGATCTGCGCCTCGTCATGCAGTTCATAGGCGGCCAGGGAATTGGGCCTAAGCGGATAGGCGGTGTTGCAATAGTGATGGAAACGGATACCTCGGTCAAAGATCTCTCTGCATTTCATATGCTTTACCTCCTGTAAATACCGGCGCTCCTCTGGAGAGCGGCTTCTGTTCTCTCTGTCTGCGTTGATATTATCATAATGATAATATGAAGTCAAGAGCTTTTTTACAGATATCGGAGAAAACCTGCAATGACGGCGGAAGTGGAATAAAAGCTGGAGATATGGTATACTGTCCGGGGCGGTTTTTTGCCTGCATGCTGTCGTTATGAACCGGCAGGCATACGTTCCGATAATCCGCTTACACCGGATCGCAGGAGACGGATCAGGATGTCAGTATCCGGATAATAAGGAGAGTATTCATATATGAAGAATAAAATATTTCAGCGTATCTCACATAAACTGGCGCTTTTCCTGAGCGTGACGCTGCTGGCCGGCTGCGGGAATGCACAGCAGGGCGGGGATCCCACACCGACGGCGGTACAGGTCAGTGAGAATGCCGCAACTCCCACGGAAGCACCGGAACCGACCGAGGCAGCGCCTGCAAAGATCAATGACGACGGCAGGCCCATCGCCGACTACTATGAATATGTAAACGGCGAATGGCTGAAGGAGCAGGAGGGGAAAGAGCAGCGTAACGGCTGGAGGGAAGATAAGCAGCAGATCTATGACCGCGTAAAGGACATCCTGGAGAATACCGATATCACTTCTCTTTCCGAAGAGGACGGGCTTTACAGGCTCATAATGCTCTACCGTGAGATAACGGATACGGAAGATGCCTCGCAGCGGATCGGGAGCATACGTGCGTATCTCAAACCCATCAGCGCCGTGACGGGCCTGAACGATCTTTATAAACTGTATGTGGATCCGAGGTATTCCGTCTATAATTATCTGCTGCGTTTTGAAGTAATGCCCGATGATTACGGTTACAATGAGCAGGAGTTTTCACCGCTCCGGTATTCGGATACTTTACTGGATATGCAGCTTGTGATCAGCGAAGGGAAGGATACGGTGGAGAGGGAGCAGTTCCTGGCTTATGCGGATGCGCTCGGCTTTTCCGAGCAGCGTATGTTGGAAATGATCTCGAACGCCATGAAGATCGCGGAGCTCATCGACGGATATTACGATGATGAGAACGTGGAGAGCGGGCTGTTTTTTGCGGATGCGGAGGATCTGGATGCGCAGGGAGTGACGGTCCCGGTCATCGAGATCCTTGAGCAGCAGAAGGCGCTGGCCAGATCCAAGGATTTCCTGGCGCAGAGCAATGTATATGATACGCTGAAAAAACTCTATGTGCCGGAAAATGTGCCGGCCCTAAAGGATTTTTATCTGATCTGTGCACTCAACGCGATGCATGCGGTCTCGGCTTTCAGTACGGAAGGGGAGGCCCCCGATATCGATCTGTCGGATTTTGTCACTTCTATGTATATGAATTATGCGGTAGATCTGATGGCACGGGAATACATGAAGCGCTATATGGGGGACGGCGTCTATGAAAGCGCGGAGGCTCTGGTGGATGAGCTCCGGAAGGAAGTGTTTGAGCGGGTGAAGGGATCGGACTGGCTCGGCAAAGAGTCGCAGTCGGCGGTAACGGGGAAGTTTGTGAGCATGTCCTGTTTCCTCGGGAACAACGGCCATGTAAATGAATTTAAGGATCTGCAGATCACAGGTGACAGCGTCGAGGATCTTCTGTCCTTTGGCATAGCGTGCAGGAAATTCCGTAATCTGCAGCTTTTTTATGAAGATGAATCCCGGGTGCCTTTCAACGAGGATTCGATCAATATCAACGCCTATTACAATCCGGCTTTTAATGCATATGTGGTCGGCGCGGGCGTACTCTGTGATCCTCACTGCGCGGCGGATGCGCCCTATGAGGAAAGGCTCGGTTATCTCGGGGCGCTTGTCGCACATGAAATGGGGCATGGCGTGGATCCCAAAGGGATCGTATATGACAGGGAAGGATATTACGAGCCCTGGCTGAGCGAGGATGAACAGAAGGAATATGACGGCAGGATCCAAAAGATCATTGAATACTTTGACGGCATGGAGATCGAATACGGAAGAAAGCTGGACGGTGAGCTTGTGAAAGAGGAGAGCTTTGCGGATCTTTTTTCCATAAAGCTCTGCCTGCAGCTTCTGGAAAAGAGGGAAGACGCCGATTATGACCTTTTCTTCCGTGCGTTTGCAGAGTATCACAGACAGTATGTGACGGAAGCGAATGTCGACGGGATCGCTGCGGACGAACACCTTCCCGGAAGACAGAGGATCAACTGCATCCTTGCGCAGTTTGATAAATTCTATGAAGTCTATGAGATCGATGAAAGCAGTCCGTACTATGTTCCCGCAGAGGAAAGGCTGAAGGCGTTCTGAGTGAAGGCGGATCCGCAGACCGGCCGGAAGTGGAAGGAGACAGATGAAGAGACAATACCGGATCATGATCATAGAGGATGATGTGTCGATCAGCGATCTAGTAAAGGATGCGCTGGAGCCGGAAGGCTATCTGGTAACACGGGCTTATTCCGGAACGGAAGCCATGCTTCTGCTGGAAAAGGAACGGCCCGACCTGGTGCTTCTGGACCTTATGATCCCGGGGATCCCCGGAGAAGAGCTTCTTCCGAAGCTGAAGGGGATCCTCACGGTGATCATGAGTGCAAAAACGGATATCGATCATAAGGTGAAGCTTCTGTATGAAGGAGCAAGCGATTATATCACCAAGCCTTTTGTGGTATCGGAGTTGAAGGCCAGGATCGCAGCGCTGCTGCGGCTTTCTTCCGCAGGGGATGCGGGAACGCAGGAGGCGGATGCCGCGGATACCCTGCGTGTGGGAGAAATGGAACTGGATCCGTCGCTCCTGTGCGTATCCTTCGGTGAACAGAGTGTCAATCTTACCAGGACGGAAAGCGCGATCCTTCATCTGCTGATGCTGAATGCAGGGCGCCCGCTGGGACGCAGTACCATACTTGACAGGATCAGCGCGGATACGCCGGACTGCACGGAGCGCTCGCTGAAGCAGCATATCAGCAACATTCGGAAAAAGCTGAATACGCTGGACGGAAAGGATCATATCGAAGCGATCTACGGGATCGGATTCCGCTATCTGGAGGATCCGGAATCTTGACGAAATCCTGACGATCCGTTTACCTCTTTCTTGACCGGGAAGAGGTATTCTTTTTTTGTAAAGGGGCTGCAGATATTCCGGCAGCTCTGTCAGGAAAGAAGGGAGAGTATTATGGAATACGTATTCAGAAGCATGGGGCTCGGGAAAAAATACGGAAACTTTACGGCCCTTAAAGATGTGAACATGGAGATCCCGAAGGGATCGATCTATGGTTTCGTGGGAAAGAACGGAGCAGGAAAGACCACGCTGATCCGCTGCCTCTGCGGCCTGCAGAGACCTACGGAAGGCTCCTACGAGCTGATGGGTGTTTCCTGCGACGACAGAAATATCACGCGGACCAGACGGCGTCTCGGGGCCGTCGTTGAGAGTCCGGCGATCTACAAAGCCATGAGCGCACGATCCAATCTGATCCAGCAGTGCCTGCTGCTCGGGCTCCCGGATTTCAGCTGTGTGGATGAACTGCTTAAGCTGGTGGGACTTTCCGATACCGGGAAAAAGAAGGCGGGAAAGTTCTCTCTTGGTATGCGTCAGCGTCTCGGACTGGCTGTCGCGCTGTGCGGGGATCCGGATTTCGTCATCCTGGACGAGCCTGCCAACGGACTGGATCCGCAGGGGATCATCGAGATCCGTGAACTGATCTTACGGCTTAACCGTGAGCGCGGCATCAGCTTTCTGATCTCCAGCCATATCCTGGATGAACTGGCCAGGATGGCGACCCATTATGCTTTTATCGATAAAGGACATATCGTGCGTCAGATGAGCAGTGAGGAACTGCAGAAGGAATGCCGCAAGTCCGTCCGCATGAAGGTGAGCGATACGGGGAGGCTTGCGAAGATTCTGGACGAAAAGGGGCTGGATTACAAGATCCTCGGGCCCGATACGGCTGACGTGTATGCACAGCTCGTATTCTCCGATATCGCAAAGGATTGCGAGAATGCCGGCTGCACGATCCTCACGATGGAGGAGCATGACGAAAGCCTTGAAGCCTTTTACCTGTCATTACTGGGAGGGAATGAAAATGTTTAGGGTTCTTCACGCAGATGCGAGAAAGCTGCTCTTCCACGGAGGCCTGCGGGAATGCCTGCTGACGGTAACGGGATATCTGCTCGGCTTTTTCCTGCTGATGAAGCTCGCCGCACATTTCATGGGGGCAGAGCTTTATGCTTACGACATACACAGCTGTTATTCCTCGTTTGCGGTCTTTCTGGTGACGGCCTGCACGCTTATGACCACGATCAGCGATTTTTCGGATGGCTGTATCCGGAACAAGCTGATCTCGGGAGCGGGAAGAAGTGCGGTATTTCTTTCGGCAGAGATCTCGGGAGTCATTCAGGCGCTGGTCCTTTCGGCTGTTGCCTGCGCGGAATCCCTGCTCCTTGCGCTGCCGCTGCCGGACGGGGCGGTGCCTCTTACGGCGGGAGAGATTGCGGATCTGTGGATCGTCAATACCCTTGCAAGTATGGCGATCGCCGTGTTTACGACCATGCTCATCATGGTACTGGGCGGCAGAAAAAGTGCTTTTGTGACAGGGATCGTTTTTGCGGTGGGGATGAAGATCGTTTCCATGGAGATCACGGACAAGCTCTACCCGGCACAGGGCGTATGCAGCCTTTCCGGCACGAAACTCGCGCTGTACAGCTTCTATGACCGTTTTGTTCCCTATGCCTATCTGGGTATGAGACCGCATCATGAACTGTGGGTGTATCTGGCGGGAAGCTGCGGAATGATACTGCTGTCCGTGGCGGTGGGGAGCCTGATCTTTAACAGAAAAGAGATACAGTAAGGAGGATGACGATGACACGTTTATATAGAGCCAATATGGTGAGGTTTTTAAAAAGCATCTATTTTATCGGCGGCTGCCTCATTGCGCTTACGTTCACCTTTGCGGTGACGACCAACACGATCTGCTTTCCGTTTCTGGAAGAGCTGGATATCTCCAGACGCATGTTCTTTGTGACGGCTGCCATGGTGGCATTTTTTACGGTCTTTGTACCGGTATTCACAAATGCGGATTATTCGGACGGAGTGATACGCAATAAGATGATCGCCGGTTTTACACAGAAGGAGATCCTTTTCTCGTTTTATCTGTCCTATGCAAGCCTGGCGTTCATCATGTGGATATTCTACCTGATCGGTGGTATCCTTGGAGGAGCGGAACCTTTCGGAGCATATCTGGTACCGAACCTGGTCTTTCTTGTGGCGCTGCTGGGCTTTGTCGCGGTCATACTGGTACTGAGCTTCCGGCTGAGAAAAACGGTTGCGGCCGTGATCGCCGCCGGACTGCTCTTCCAGACCTGCTTTACGATGGTCATGTTCGGAAATCTCATGCTCATGCTGGCAGAGGATAAGCTTGGGATCTTTCCGGCGCTCATATATAATGTGAATGTGCTGGGACAGTGGTTTTCGCTCTCGGGCTTTGCGGATGAGGTCTCGGATCCGGGAGCCGCCCTGCAGCTTCTGATCTCTCTGGCTGTCATCGCGGTCATGGCATTCGTGGGAAGCTTTAAGCTGAACAGCAGGGATGTGGTATAAAAACCTGTCCCGGGGAATGCCGGGCCGGGCTTATCGGAAATAGGAGAACAAAACATGAAGTATTTCCTGATCCTGAGTCTTGCAGTAAATATCATACTGCTTATAAAACTCCTTGCAATGCGCATTGCGATACGTGCACTGCGCATCGATTTTTCCGAAAGGAAGGATCTTCGGAGCAACCGCCTGCTCGGGGCGGCCAGCAGAGACCGGGAGATACGGAAACTGACAAAGGAGATGAACGAAACCCTGGTCAGCCTCCGGGAAGCATTCCGGAAATATGAGACCGGGGATGCGGAAATAAAGACGGCGGTCACAAATATCGCACATGATCTCCGTACACCCCTTACCGCGATCTGCGGCTATCTTGAACTGAGCGAAGGACTGGAAAAGTCGCCGGAGCTCGCCCATCATCTTTCGGTGATCGCCGAAAGGGCGGAACATATGAAAAAGCTTACGGAGGAGCTGTTTGAATATGCGCTGCTGAGCGGCGGTGAGATCCGGGAGGAAAGGCAGGAACTGTGCATCAATACCGTGCTTGAGGATGCGCTTATGAATTATTATCCGGCGTTCTCGGGAAAAGGGATCGAACCGCAGGTGGAGATCACGGGGAAAAAGATCGTGCGCAGCCTCATCCCTTCCTATGTGGAACGTATCATATCCAATCTTCTGAGCAATGCATTAAAATACAGTGACGGCGATCTGTGGGTCAGCTTATCGGAGGAGGGGAAGCTTTGTGTGGCAAACAGCGCAGCCGGACTTTCCACGATCGATGTGAACCGCCTGTTTGACCGCTTCTTTACGGTAGAGACCGCCAGAAACCATTCGACGGGACTGGGACTGTCCATCGTAAAGCTTTTTGCGGAGCGCATGGACTGCGCCCTGACTGCGGAATACAGGGAAGGAAAGCTCATCATTGAGATTACTTTCTAGTATAACGATTCTTAAATACCTGGACCAAATGCTTGCCTGCTTATCCCGATAGCACGCATCTGAAAGCCTCAGCGTAGCCCGCTACGCCTGCGTTTTCAAATACGCACTCTCGGGCAAGCATACTTCGCATTAGTCCGGATATTTTGCGATCGTTATACTAGCTTACAATTCTGTAAGTTTTCCTCCGGATGCGGATGTGATACACTTTTTCCAGGAGAACAGATCTGCGGGAGGGATGTATGAGCTTTCTGGAAGTGAAGGGACTGACAAGGATCTACGGCAGCGAGGAGACAAAGGTGGTGGCGCTGGATCACGTGAGCTTTTCCGTGGAAAAGGGAGAGTTCGTTGCGGTGATCGGGGCCAGCGGATCCGGAAAATCCACGCTGCTTTCTTTATTGGGAGGCGTGGATAAACCCAGCCTGGGCGAGGTGATCCTCGACGGAGAGAACGTGCATGCCATGAAGGCAGCGAGAAGGGCGGAGTTCCGGCGCCGCAAGATCGGTTTTATCTTTCAGGAATACAATCTGATCCCCGTACTCAATGTGGAAGAGAATATCGAGATCCCCCTGCGTCTGGACGGGATACGGATGAAAGAGGAGAATATGACGAAGCTCCTCAATATGCTGGGACTGGAGAGCCGCCGTTATCACCTGCCGGAAGAGCTTTCCGGCGGACAGAAGCAGCGCGTGGCCATCGGAAGGGCCTACGCGCATCATCCGGCCCTGATCCTGGCGGACGAGCCTACCGGCAATCTGGACAAGGCCAACGGCATGGAGATCATGACGATCCTCAGGGATTCCGCACGGAAGTTTTCCCAGACCATGATCCTGGTGACCCATGATGAAAAGATCGCGGCCATGGCAGACCGGATCATCACGATCTCGGACGGAAAGATCCTTTCGGATGTGATGGTGCGCGGCGCTGTGACGGAGGTTGAGTGATGGGTTATTTCTTCAAGCTTTCTTTCCGCTATATCCGTAAAAATCCGGCGCGTACCGTTTATTCCACGGTGGGCATCATGCTCACCTATATCATGTGCTTTGCGCTGCTGACGACCTTTTATTCCCTCTGGGATTATGAATATAAGGATTATTACCGTATTTTTCCCTTTGAATTGTGCGTTCCTTTTTCGGGGGATGAATGGACCCCGGATATGATCGAAAATGCAAAGAGGATGGAGAAGGATGAAACGATCGAAAAGCTGACCATCCATCTTAGTGATATATATGAGCATCGCATGGTCCTGAGCTCTCAGATGAAGCCGGGGAATAAATATGCGCTGTGGATCAAGCTGAAGGATACTTCGGATCTGAAGGCCTCGGCGGAGGAACTGGCCGGGAAATACCATTTTGATGTGCATATACAGACGGTGGTGGCGCAGTATCTCAGGCAGGACGATTCCACGGGGACGGCACTTACTAACGTATTCATTACTCTGGCGCTTACGGTTTTCGGCGGATTTTTTGTGGTGATACTGCGAAACACCATGCTCATTTCCGTGACGGAACGGGTGCGGGATCACGGGCTGCTCCGCTGTGTGGGCATGAGCGAGGGACAGCTGCTGGCGTTGCTTTTTACGGAAGGGATACTGATGAGCCTTGCGGCTTCGCTCTTTGGTACCGTTTTTGCATACGGAGGGCTGCAGCTTCTGGAACCGTGGATACGTGACACGCTGGGATTGAGCAGGGTCTTTGCCTTCGGCTTTTATCCGAAGGCGGTGCTGCTCACTACGTTTCTTGTGATCGCCGTAACGGTTTTTGCCCTGATCGAGCCCGGAAGACAGGCGGGCCGTATTCCGCCGCTGGATGCGCTGCACGGCGTCTACAGCAGTATGCAGAAGCGGAAAAAGAAAAAGCCCGCTTCCGGCGGGATCACGGAGAAGGTCTTCGGTGCGGCGGGCTTCTATGCAAGACGGAATTTCAAAAGGGGACGCGGGCATCAGTGGACGGTATTTTTTGCGATGTTCTTCAGCGTGACCTTCCTGCTCACGGTGCTCGCTACCTGCGAGAGCTATACCGAGACCATGAAGAAGGAGATGAAGCTGGAGGGGGAAGGACAGTCGGTATATACTGAGGGACTGACACGGAACTACCGCGAAGGAAGGAGCTATTGCGATTCCTTTTATGATGCGGAAGAGGTGGATGCGATCCGTAAGGAACTTTCGGGACTGCCGACTGTGAAGGATACGGTGGCCGTTATGGAGGGCTTTGCATCCCTGAAAAAGGGCGGGAGGTTCTGGCTGGATCCGCGTATCCGGGAACTGACGGCCGGTGAAAAAAATGTCTATGTCTCCATCACGGGAATGGGAGCAGAGGATCTGGAAAAAGAAAAAGACTTTCTGATCGAAGGCAGCATCGACTATGAACGCATGAAGGCGGAGCATGGCATACTGCTCTGTGATGCGAGACCGGAAGGAGGAAGGTATTCGGACATAAAAGCCGGAGACACGATCAGCTGTCTCAGTGTGGAAGGAGCGCTCCGTGCCTATAAAGCCTATCAGAGCGCTATCACTGTCGTGTCGGAGCAGAACGGCCTGGATGCCTGGGGAGACGAGGCAGGCGATATCGTATATTTTGAGAACGGGGAGAAAAAGAGCCGGAGGCAGGATGGAAAAGGCTTAAAGTGTCTTTCCTACCTGACGAAGCAAGGCGTAGAAGATACGGAGTTTACGCGCCTTCAGGAGGAAGTGCTTGCCGTGCTGCGCGCGCAGGGGATCGACTGCGCCGGGCGGATCGGGGAAGACAGCATCGCGATGAGCGATATCCTTTATGCGCTGGAGGAGCTGGAATATGAGAAGGGATACCGTGAAAGCCGTAAGGTGATGGGTATCCTTTCGGACGAGCTCCTTGAACCGGCGCAGAGCCTTACGGAGACGGAAGGAAAGTTCCTGCGGGTGCTGCTCCCGATGGATTCGGTCCTGGAGGAGATCGCGGAGATCCGGAAGCAGGCCGGGGCGGAGGGGATGGAGATCCCGGAGAAAGGCCTGTATCAGTCCGGTCCCATGATATATGCGGTCGGCAGCGGTTACCATGCCGGGATACGTATCCGCCGAGATCTGGAGCTGCTGGATACACGGATACGGGATCGTTCGCGGGAGCTGGAGGGCTGGAGTTACGAAAACCGTGTGATGACGAGCGATGAATATTTTGAAAGCGTAAAGCTGCTGAAAACGGTAAGGCTGGTGGTGACGCTTCTGGGGGTCTTTATCATCTCGATCTGCATGGTGCAGATCATCAATACCCTGCAGGCGAACATGCGTCTGCGCAGAAAGGAGCTGTGGCTGTACAGCGTCGTGGGGATGAGCCCCGCGGACCGGCTGAAGATGCAGCTCGTGGAGCACGGCCTGAGTGCGGTGCTGGCCATCGGCCTGGCTTTGTTGACAAGTTTTCTCGGAAGCTATATCTTAATAAAAAAGCTCCTGGACTGGTCGGGAGACATTTATGTGTACCGCTGGCCCTGGGAGGTGGCGCTGCTGCTCACGGGACTGATCCTCGGGATACTCTATGCGGTGAACATGCTGGAACTGAGACGGAGCACAAACTACGTGACGTGAGACCTTTATGGCATGAAGCTTTTTCTTCTGGAAGATGACGACAATCTGGGAGACGCACTGGTCTATTCCCTCAAAGGGGAGGGAATGGAGGTGGAGAGGGCGGCCTCTGTTGCGGAGGCGAAGGAAATGTTTCCGCGCAGCGGCTGTGACCTGGCACTCCTGGACGTGATGCTGCCGGACGGGAGCGGTTACGACTTCTGCGAGTGGGTGCGAAAGACCGATGAGGATATCCCCGTCATATTTCTCACCGCGCTGGAGGATGAGGAAAACGTGGTGCACGCCTTCGGGACCGGCGCGGACGATTACGTGACCAAGCCCTTCCGGACCGGGGAGCTGCTGGCGCGGATCCGTGCAAATGTCCGAAGGGCCGGGGGGATGCGCGAGAAAAAACTGGATGATACAAGGCTCTGTGTCTGGAAGCGTGGGGAACGCATCGATCTGTCTCCCGCGGAATTCAAGCTTTTGAAACATCTGACCGAGGAGAAGGGAAGGGTGCTCTCGAGGGAGCAGCTTTTATCCCTTTTGTGGGAAAGCGACACGTCAGAAATGGATGCGAATACCGTATCCGTATATATACGGCGTCTGCGGGATAAGCTGGACGATGCTTCGGAAAAGAGCTGCATTACGACGATACGCGGGGAAGGATACCGCTGGGAGGGATGGACATGATCTACCGGGAGGCCAAACGTTTGATCATACTGACTTTCATCATCGTGGCCGCGGCACTGCCGCCGGCTTTTCTTTTGTTAAGGCATGCGGAGACGGGAAAAGAAGGGACGGCGTTCTGGCTGCTGGCAGGGCTTTTCCTGCTGCTGTTTCTCCTGCTGGCGCTGGGAGAAAGCCGGGTGATCGGCTCGCTCTACAGGAAAGTATCGGATGTGGAGAGCATGCTGGATACGCTCACTGCGGGGGATCATGCGGCTTTTCCGGAGCAGATCCGTAAGGAGGAGGCGCGGCTTATGAACGATACGCTTTTTGCAAGGATCGCGGAGGAGATACGGGAAGCGGAAGAGATCTTTGCCGACAAGGATGCGCAGAGCAGCCGTGACAAAAAATGGCTGAAGGATCTGATGAGCGATATCTCACACCAGATCAAGACGCCCCTTGCTGCACTCGGGATCTATATCGATATCTTCCGGAAGGAGATGCGGGAACATAATGCCGAGGCGGAACAGCTGGCGGATAAAGCGGAAAGCGCCATGGAGCGGATACGCTGGCTGGTCAGCGGTATGCTGAAGCTGGCACAGCTGGAGTCGGGGACTTATGTGCCGGATAAAAAGGAGCTGCCCGTAAGGGAGACACTGGATAAGAGCATTCATGCACTGGAAAGCCTGCAGCAGAAAAAGGGCCTGAAGATACGCATCGAAAGCGGAGCAGAGGACGCCGTGATCCTGCAGGATAAGGATTGGCTTGCGGAGGCTTTTCAGAATATCCTGAAGAATGCGATCGAATATGCGGAGCCGCAGAGCACGATCACGGTCCGGATCACGGCATCGCCCATGTCGGTCATGGTGGAGATCACGGATGTGGGAGAAGGGATACCTGCGGAGGAGCTGCCGAAGATCTTTAACCGTTTTTACCGTGTGAAACGCGCAAACGGTAAGCGCGGCGAAGGCGTGGGGATCGGGCTGGCGCTGGCCAGGCAGATCATCAAAGCCCACGGCGGCATCCTTACGGCGGAAAGCTCCTGCGGGGAGGCGGCATATACGACGATGCTGGCGACTTTTCTGAAACAGTGATTACGATCACGGCCCACAGGCTGTGAACAGTAACAAACAGTGATCTTTACGGCAGGCCCTCCGGCCTGCCGTTTAATACTCGCGAACAAAACTTACTGCTGTTTCCGATTTTCGGCCGCGGTATATGCAGTTAACGTAAATGTATGCCTGCGGCATTCATTAACGTTATACTAGTATACTTCCGGGCCTTCTTATGATAAAATCGGATGCAGTGAGTTAAAAAGTAATGCGGCTTCCCGGGCGGGTCATGGCGTTTTTGGACGATGGCCCGGCAGGCAGCAGGAGGAAGGTCAGTCATTCATGGAAAAATATCTTCATAAAGTCAATTATTACGAAACGGACAGGATGGGGATCACCCATCATTCGAATTATATACGCTGGATGGAGGAGGCGCGCGTCGATTTCCTGGAGCGTATCGGCTGGTGCTATGAAAAGCTGGAGAAAGAGGGGATCATGTCTCCTGTCATCCGGCTGGAATGCGATTACAAGCTCAGCACCACCTTTGCGGACGTGGTGTCCATCGAAGTCGCGGTGGAGGAATTCAGCGGACTGAAGCTGAAGCTGGGATACCGTATGTACAATGCGGAGGAGAAGCTGGTTTTTGAGGCAAAGTCCGAGCATTGCTTCCTGGATGAGAAGGGCCGCCTGATCCGGCTGAAGAACAGGCAGCCGGAGTTTTACGAGTGCCTGAGAAAGCTTGCGGAGGAACGGAAAGAGGAAGCAGGCTGATAATTCCGGGAAGCGGGACAGAGCAGAGAACGCATTGAGGACAGGAAGATGGATCATGAGATCGTAATGGCCACGGAGGATGACCGGAAGGAATTGTTAGAGCTTTACAGAGTGCAGCACGGAAGGGAATTCTGTCCATGGAATGAAGGCTATCCCTCGGATGAGACGATCGATTACGATCTTTCACGGGATTCCCTGTTTGTAATGAAGAAAGACGGCACGATCCGTGCGGCGATCTCCATTGAGAAGGATGAAGACGTTGACAGCCTTGATTGTTGGGATCAGAGTCTGATGCCTTCCGGGGAGCTGGCGAGACTGGCGGTGCTTCCGGAGGATCAGAACAGGGGCCTGGGAAGGATCATGCTGCAGTTTGGCATGGATGAACTGAAACGACGGGGGAATAAAGGGATCCACTTCCTCGTGAACAGATATAATACCCCGGCACTCCGCAGCTACGCGTCCTTCGGCTTTCACACGGCCGGCGAATGCCATATGTATGAGCAGGATTTTTTCTGCTATGAGAAGGAACTGTGAGGAAGAAACGGGCAGGGTTCTCCTGTTCTGATCGGAAATAGCCGTTTATTGTAAAAGGGGTTAAGGAGAGTTATGGATAAAGGATCGCTTCGTGCATTTTATGAGAAGAACATGTACGGTGTCTGGCGGGAAGGCGAGACGCTTCGCTATGAGCTGCTGGGAGAAGATCCGAAAGCGAAGGAGCCTAAAAGCAATCCCTTTGAGGTGGTGGGCGGCGAGCTGGTAAGGATCTGTGCGGAAACAGCCGGGCGCAGGGCAGAGTTTACCGTGCATGCGTATCTGCCGGAGGAAGAGCAGAAAAAGCGCTTTCCGAAGGGCTCGCCTTTCCTTATCTGCATGCATCCCATACAGCCCGTGGATTACCTTCTGTCGCAGGGGTACGCAGTATTTGTGCTTGAGATCGGAAAGATCGCGTCTGACGATACAAAGCATCTGGGGGCGTTTTATGAGCTGTATCCCTATGGGGAAAAAGCGGAAGAGCAGACCGGCGTTCTGATGGCCTGGGCCTGGGGAGCGTCCAAGGTGCTGGACGCGGTATATGCGGGGCTGGACAAAGAATATGCGCTTGATCCGGAGGCTTCCATGGTGACCGGCGTATCAAGGTGGGGCAAAGCCACCGCGGTCTGCGGCGCTTTTGACCGGAGATTCCGCATGAGCATTCCGGCCTGTTCCGGCGCCGGCGGCCTCGCATTATATGCATTCACGTCGGAAGGAAAAGCTTATGATCTGAGCAAAGTGGGGGGCCCTTCCGAATATATCTACGGAAAGAACGAACCCCTCGACTGCCTGCAGTCCGATGCCGAGAGAGGGTGGTTTAATGACGCCTTCCTGCAGTACAAAGCGCCTTCGGAGATCCCCATGGATCAGGAGAACCTCATCATGCTTTCGATGGATGCGCAGAGGTATTATTTCATCATTGCTGCCTGCATGGGCGAGGACTGGGTGAATGCGCCGGCCATGTGGGAATGTTATAAGAAAGCGGATGCGGTCTATAGGAAGGAAGGTCTTGGTGACCATCTCGTGCTTCACTTTCACAAAGAAGGCCATGCGGTTCTCGAAGAGGATGCCGCCCTTTTTATCCGCTATTTTGAACATATGTATTACGGAACGGAAAAGGATATCGATATGGACGCGCTGAAGACAAGCGTCTTTGAAGGGCAGTAAAAAAACCATGGGGACGGGCCCGGTGTTTTTTTGAAGCAGGTCCGGCTCTAAGATTAAAAAAGGAAAACAGGATCATGTCAAAACTTGCACTTTTATTTCCGGGGATCGGATATACCTGTGACAGGCCGCTCCTATACTACGGGCGGAAGCTGGCCGGGAAGGCAGGGTACGAGATCAGCACGGTCTCTTATGTCTATGACGGGGATATGAACATCCGCGGAAACGTACAGAAGATGGAGGAAGCCTTCAGGGCTTTATACGGACAGGCGCGGGAGCTGCTTGCCGGCGTGGAATACGAGCGTTACGAAGAAGTACTCTTTCTGTCAAAGAGCGTCGGAACGGTGATCGCCGCCGCTTATGCGAAGGAACTGCGGGATAAGGGGATCGGCGGAAATACAAAGCTCCGGCATATCTTCTATACGCCATTGGAGTATACCTTCAAATATGATCCGGACGAAGCTATAGCATTCCTTGGAACAGCTGATCCCTGGTGTGTCCCGGAAGAGGTGATACGGATCGCGAAGGTACGCAAGGTGCCGGTGCATGTATATGATAATGCAAACCATTCCCTGGAGACCGGGGATGTCATTGCGGATCTGAATATCCTGAAAGACGTTATGGAAAACACGGAGGCGTTTATCCGGAAAGCCTGAAAGCTGTTATGGAAAGGGCAGAAGTGTTTATCCGAAAGGACCGAAGAATGTGGCAGAAAGAACGCAGGCTTCAGGCAGACCGGCGTGAAAGGAGATTCCGGAAATAAAGTTTATGGACGGGATAAGGATATACAGGGGAATAAACCAGATCGGCGGGATCGTCACCGAGTTTCGGAAAGGCGGGCACCGCATACTGATAGATTTCGGAGCAAATCTTCCGGGAACGGAAAATGCCGAGCTGGAAGATGATGCCATGGTGAGGCAGGTATTTGCAGATAAAGACCCGGTTACGGATGCCGTTCTGTTTACGCATTATCACGGGGATCATGTCGGGCTGAGAAACAGGATACCCCAGGGGATCGAAATGTACGCCGGCGCAACAGCCTTAAAGATCATGAAACTGATCGCCGAAGGCGTTGATCATGTTAAGAGAAAGAAAGGCCTTACGGAGGAATATGATCTTCCGGTACTGGAAAGGATAAAGCCTTATTGGAAGATCGGTGAGGCGAAGGATTTTCATGGGATAAAAGTAACACCGCTTGTCTGTGATCATTCCGCTCTGGATGCTTATATGTTCATCATCGAGCTGAACGGCAAGCGTATTCTGTATACAGGGGATTTCAGGGCACATGGGATCCCGGGGGAAGAGACCTTTGAGAAGCTTATAAAAACAAAGGTGGGGAAAACGGATATACTGATCACGGAAGGGACGATGGTTTCCAGGCTTTGTGAGGAGGCGTCAAACGGGATCCGGACAGAGGCCGAACTTGCCAGGAAGGCGGCGGAGATCTTTGAGGCCCATAAGGAAAACGTTGTTCTTGTGTCTTCAACCAATATAGACAGCGTGATGAGCTTTTATAATTCGGTTCCGTCCGATAAAGCTTTTCTGTGCGATATCTATCAGGCAAAGGTGATGAGGATCGCGATCGAAGCCAGACACAGGTATTTCCCGGGATCATACAGTTACCGCGGCAACATATATGTCTTATGCCCGGATGAAAACGAATACTGCATGGGAGAGCTCAGGAAATATGTGATACCGCATACAAAGCGGCATCCGTTTAAAATGGCGAGAGCCGGACTTTATTCCGAAAAAGGCTTCGTAATGCTTGCCAGGGTAAACCGTGATCCCGGATCGGAGACAGGAAGATTTGAAAAAAGACTTGCGCAGATGACGGACCCGCATATCATATATTCGATGTGGACGGGATATCTGAAAGACGGAAAAGCAGAGGATCCTGCGATCGTAAGCTTTCTTGACGGACGGGATGATGCCGGGCATATGGATGTGATCCATACAAGTGGACACGCATATGTGGAGGATCTGAAAAAGCTGATGGATATGACGGAGCCGGAGGTGATCATCCCGATGCATACGGAGAGCGCAGGGAATTTCAGGGAACTTGAACAGTTCCGGGATCATAAAGATAAGATAGAAGTGTGCAGACCGGGCGAGGTGTACGGAATATGAGCGGGCACAAAAAAGAGCTGCGGATCGATGACGGAAAAGTCGACAGCTTTTATGCGATGGTGCGCAAGTGGACCTATAATGATTATATTACGCCGAAGGCAAAGGCAGAGATCCTTGTAGATATGCTCATTTCGGAGTTTATCGAAGACATATTCAACAGTAAGGCTTTTAATGACTGCATCGGGAGGAAGGATACGGCAAAGCTGATCGCAAAAGAGTTTCCGATAAAGGGATATACGGAAGAGAAAGCAAAGAAGGACGGCTACAGAGTCTGCAGGGACAGTGGGATCATTAACAGTCCGGCGGTGGATTATCTTGTAAAGAAGGGGAATAAGCTTTATCTGGTCGAACTGAAAACCAATTCCGGCAGCTTTCATGCAGGACAGCTTTTCCGGATGATCATGGCGAAAAGAAGCGGCCCGGATAAGATCTTTGCACATTATGCGGAAGTGCTGCAGCATACGGACAGCAAACGGAAATATCAATCCCAGCTGAAGCGCATGTGGGAGGTCGTGGCAGACGCTGCTGTCCCGTTTGGGATAGAAGATCTGAACAGGTCGAAAGCGGATAAAGTGAACGATGAAAGACTGTCGGATCTGAAAAGGCATTTCAGGGGATTTTCGGAAAGCTTCCGTGACGGAGCGGATATCGTATATCTTACCCTGGATCAGTGCCCGGATAAACTGTCGGGGAAGTTTTTGTATGATGGTCCTGAGGGTGAACTGAAGATAGAACTCAGGGGTAGGGGTGATACGGAAAGTACGGGAGCGGTAAGAAAATATGCGTATTCCTGTGCCCGGGAACAGGAGCTCTTTTATACCGTGTCTATGAACAGGATCAAGCTGTACGGAGATAAAAAAGCATTATGGTCCAAAGTGAGAAAAATCCTGGATAAGCTGCCGGTGGATGAGATATAAAACATATCATGCCGCTTTTGACCCGCGCGGAAATGCGGGATGGATACGGGGAAGACTCAGCTTTCAGGTATCCGGGACTTGTGACGGGGGGATCAGAAAAAAGGAGGGATCAGCAATGAGTAAGATCAGTAAAAAAGCGACGAACGATTTCTGCCCGCAGACACTGTTTCTGTATGGCACGAATAATGAGGACGGAAGCCCGGATCTCGGCCTCTTCTGCTGGTTCAGTTATGTCTGGGACGGGGAAATGGGCGTCATGTGCTGTATCGGCGGAGAAAAACGGACGAGGCAGAATATTGAACGCGAGAAGGTTTTCTCGGCAAATCTGGTCACGGAAAAACTGCTGCCGCTGGCAGATCATTTCGGGAATGTCAAGGGAGAAGATCCGGAGAAGATGAAGTTTAAGCCGGAGATCGGGAAGGGTGAGGTGCTGCCGGTGCCGGTCCTGAATGATTCACCCGTGGTCTTTGAACTGGAAGTAAAAGAGTTTGTGAAACTGCACGACGGCGAGGTGATCATCTGCAGGATCCGTAATGTCCTTCAGGATGAAGAACTGTCGGCTCCGGATATCAGTACGGAGGAAAAACTCGCAAAGATCGCCCCGGTGCGGACCACCTGTACGGAATACTTCAGCTATAGCGGAAAGAGTATGGGCAAATGGGGAGAGCCGCGGAAAAGCTTATAAGAACAGTGCAGACAGTGAGGACAGGGGGACAGTCCCCGTGTCCTCACAGTGAGGACGGGGGGACTGTCCCCCTGTCCTCAAGTGTCTTGAGAAAAATGAGGGGGAGAGAGTATGATCGGATTGATCGTGGCACGTTCGAAGAATAACGTGATCGGAAAGAACGGAAAGATCCCGTGGAGGATCAAAGGCGAGCAGAAGCAGTTTAAGAAACTGACCACGGGAAATGTGGTCGTGATGGGGAGAAAGTCTTACGAGGAGATCGGCCATCCGCTGCCGGACCGCTTGAATATCATCGTATCACGGACGGCGGTTTTTGAAGGCGAAAACCTGCTGACGGCGTCTTCCGTGGAGGAGGCGGTATCCCTGGCGAAGGATAAAGAGGCGCTCCGCCGTGCGCATTTTACGCCCAGGGGAGAGCCGGATATTTATATTTCGGGGGGATACGGGCTGTACAAAGAGGCTGTTTTCTTCGTTGACAAGATGTACATCACGGAGGTGGATACGGTCGTTGAGGATGGCACTGTATTCTTTCCGGAATTTGATGCGGAAGACTTTGATGTAAAGACCGGTGAGAGCGGCGGGGATGAGATCCGCTTTACCCGCACCATATATACCAGACGCGTGCAGCAGAAGAAGGTCGGGGATCGCGAACTCACCTACAGAAAGCTCACGGAAGCCGATCTGGATGCATTTATCCGTATGAGGATCTCGCAGCTGACGGAGGAGTATGCTTCCGAGGGACGAGAGGTCCCGAAGAACGTGGATCTGGAAGCGGCGCTTAAGGATTATTATAACAGACATCTGGCGGACGGAACCTTCGTTTCCTGGCTGGCTTTGGAGGGGGAGCGGATCGTCGGGACCAGCGGTATGTCCTTTGTGGAGAAACCGCCCTATTTCAGCTGCCCCAGCGGAAGACTGGGTCTTTTGTCAAGCATGTTTACCGATCCGGCCTGCAGACGCATGGGCATCGCGCAGGATCTTTTAAACAGGGTCGTTGGAGAAGCAAGGGATTACGGCTGCGGAGCGGTCTGGATCACGGCATCGGATATGGGAGTGAAGCTGTATACCGCATACGGCTTTGAGCATAACGGGAATTTCATGCAATACAAAATATAATGATCTGAGTTCACAGGCCGCTCAGAAAGAGTATTATCCCAAAAATCCGGACAGAAGAAAGCGCTGATGATCATGAAAAAAAACGGTACCGTATGGACAATAAAATATGCGCTGCTGAATATCGCCTATTTTGCGGCGTTTTGTACCATTCACGCGTATGCTGCCGTTTATCTGCTGGCGCATGGCTTCAGCAATACGGAGGTGGGCATCCTGCTGGCGGTGGCAAATATCAGTTCGTCATTTCTGCAGCCGCTGATAGCAGGGCTCATAGATAAACCGAATCCGCTTACCAACAAAAACTTTATACTGGCCTCTGTGATATTCATATCGCTTGGATCGCTGCTGCTTTTGTTTGTCCATGACAATAAGCCGGTCATTTTTGTGATTTTTGCCGCGATCTATATGATACAGTTTACTTACATGCCGGTGATGACCGCGCTCTGTTTTGAGTACAGAAAAGCCGGCTGTAATATCTTTTACGGTCTGGCCAGAGGGCTGGGTTCCGCGGGCTTTGCACTCACCTCCGCATGGATCGGCGGGATGGTGGAGAGCCGGGGAGTATACATCCTTCCGGTGGTCACGATCATTGCGATGATCGCTTCGGCCGTTGTGATACTGGCTTTCCGGAAACCGAAGGAAGGACCTGCGGCCGAAGCCGAAAGCGACAGCAAAACAAAGGGGAAGAAAGCGCATAACAATCTCAAAGAGTTTATCTCCATATATCCGGCTTTTTCCCTGTTCATAATCAGTTCGACCTGCTTCTTTTTTGCACACAATATGATCAACGATTTTATGATCCAGATCATCCGGGAGCTGGGAGGAGCGGAGAAGGAACTGGGCTTTTCGAATTTCCTTCAGGCAATGCTGGAACTCCCGGCAATGGCGCTGATCGGGATCGTGGTCCGGAAGATATCGTCGAAGACGCTGCTCCTGATCTCGGGAACTGCTTTCTTTGTGAAGATCATACTGCTCGTATTTGCGACAAACCTCGGCTGGATGTATATCAGCCAGTCGTTTCAGTTCCTGGCTTATGCGGTGTTCATTCCGGCTACGGCGATCTATGTGAATGATACCATGGAAGAGCTGGATCAGGTGAAAGGGCAGGCGTTTATCACTACCTCGATCACGATCGGCGGAGTTTTTTCCAACCTTGTCAGCGGAAAGATCATCGATACCTTTGGCGTGAGGACGGCGCTGACAGCAGGAAGCGTCGTGTGCGCGATCGGCGTGGTCATTGCATTTATCGCCATGAGACTGCCGGCGTATCGTGCGGAAAAAAGCTGACAGGACGGAAGCATATTCTCCGGCAGCCTCCGGAAAAAGTGTGGCGGAGAACGCCGGACGATGAGAATAAGATGAGGGACGAAAGAGAAAAAACAGAAGACGCCTGCGATCCTCCGGCGAAAGAGGCGGCCGCTGCATTTCTGAAAGAGAGGATATGCAGTATTACGGCATTCGGAAACGGACATATCAATGAAACCTTTGTCGTAAAGACGGAAAAGGATCGTTTTATCTGTCAGCGTATCCGCAGCAAAATGGATATCACCAGGCTGGAACACAATTACCTCCTTTATTCCGGGGCTTTTGACAGGGCGGGCCTGCGCTACCCGGTCTGGATGCAGACCGAACGAAAAGAGTATTTCTATCCCGATGCCGGCGGCGCGCATTGGAGAATGTATCCGCTGATCGAAGGAGAAGAAAAGGAAGCGCCGTTAACGGAAGAGGCGCTGCGCAGCTGCGGACAGGGGCTCGCGAAAATGCACAGGGTTTTGCAGACGTTAAAAGGGAAACCTCTGGCCGTGTATCCGATGCTCCATGATCTGAAGTATTATCATGATGAATATCTGCGGGGGATCGGAAACGCTCTTTCCGCAGAAGCCCGGGAGCCTGCGCTGGAAGCATGGATCGAAAAAAAGGCCGGCGGATTGCTGAAACTGGAAACGGACAGAAGCGCTGTGATCCATGGGGATCCGAAGCTTGCGAACATCCTGTTCTGCGGGGATACGGTCCGGGCGTTTCTTGACCTGGATACGGTCATGCAGGGATCGATCGAGGAGGATGCCGTGGATTGCATCCGGTCCTGCTGCGTAAGAGACGGAAAGCCGGATCGCGACGCCATAAGGATCTTTATGGACGCATACCGGAACGAAGCGCCGGAGCTGCTGAAAGATACGGATGGGGAACGTCTGATGCTGCTGCTCCGCAGGATCTATTTTGAACTTGGCCTCCGCTACTATACGGATGCGGTCGCAGAAGAAAAACACTTTAAGGAAAAGTATCCGGGATATCTGAAGGAGAAAGCGGAAAAGTATCTTGCGGCGTCAGCTGCGGAGATCCGGATCTGAGCGATTCAAAGGAAAGGATGAAGATGGAAAAAAACGTGAAGCGGATCATGGAGATGGAAGAGATCCTCGATGAAGCAGACAGAAGGATCGAAGCATTGAAGGAAGCAATCGGCGCATTCGAAGGATACCAGAGCTTTATCCGCGAGCTGGATCGTTATTATACCGGTCCGGAGTGGAAAGAAGATTTCTCACTGGATGAAGAAGGAAAGCTTCCTGCCGGGCTGAAACGCGGAGTCCTGAGTGAGGACGCTGTTTATGAACTGCTTGAGCGGAACAGGGAAATGCTTGAGCTGCTGAACGGCAGCAGGGAGAAAAGGATCTATGACATCTCACAGGAGGTGTTCGGCTGTAAGGTATTTCCGGGAGATCCTTCTCCGGAGCGCAGCGAGATAATGAAGATCCGTGAAGGAGCCGTCTGCAATCTGACGGCGATAAAGATGTGTGCGCACAACGGAACACATGTGGACGCACCCTATCATTTTATTGATAACGGAAAGAAGATCGACGAAGTGGATCTCAAAAACTGGATCGGCTGGGCCTATGTTGCGGAGCATAAAGGCGCGATCAGCGCGGCGGATGCGGAAGAGATCCTTCGGAAAGCAAAGCAGGCAGAGCAGGAGCGGAACAGCCGCTGTTACGGAACGGCAGCGGGAAAAAACGGAGGAGACTGCGATGCCGCAAGGCGTATCCTTGTGAAAGGAGAGGCGTTTGTAACGGAAGAGGCCGCAAAGGTATTTGCGGAAAAGCAGCTGCTGCTTTTCGGAAATGAATCACAGACGGTCGGGCCTGAGGATGCGCCGATGAACGTACATCTGATCATGCTCGGCGCGGAAGTGGTGCTTCTGGAAGGGATACGGCTGGCGGAAGTGAAGGAGGGCGTATATATGCTCAACGCCGCGCCGATCAATCTTGGCGGTGCCGACGGGGCGCCGTGCCGCGCGGTACTGATAGGGGAAAACTGAAACGTGGACAGATGATAAGGGCCCGAAGGAGTACGGAATGTCTTCTGCAGTTGAAGACAGAGGGCCTTCCGGAACCCGGACGATAGGAAAGGAGCGTATATGATTACCGAGATTTTAGATAAGATAGACAGTGTTCTGTATTATCCGATCCTGATCATCGTGATGTCGCTGGCGGGGATATACTTTACGGCTCTTACGAAAGGGGTGCAGATCAGACTGTTTCCCGAGTCGTTAAGACTGCTGAAGGAGCCGCCGGAGGATAAGAAAAACGTTTCGTCGCTTCAGGCCATGCTGGTCTCTACGGCTTCACGCGTGGGAACCGGCAATATCATCGGCGTTTCCACGGCGATCTGCCTGGGAGGACCGGGAGCGTGTTTCTGGATGTGGGTCATGTGTATCATCGGCGCCTCTTCCGCATTTATCGAAAGTACGCTCGCGCAGATCTATAAGAGAAAGAATAAGGACGGAGAATGCTATGGCGGGCCGGCTTATTATATCGAAAAAGCGTTACACGCACCGTTTCTTGCTGCAGTCTTCTGCGTGTTCCTGATCATCACTTATGCCGTAGGTTTTAATCTGTTATGTTCCTACAACCTGCAGTCCACGTTTGCGGCCTATTCCTTTTATGATGAAAATGTCACCCCTATCGTGATCGGGGCGATCCTGGCAGTGCTGACCGGCTATTGCCTGCTGGGCGGCGGAAAGAGGATCGTAAAGCTTACCGGATTCATCGTGCCGTTCATGGGTGTTGCCTATGTTCTGATCTCGATGATCGTCATCATAGTGAATATCTCAAATATACCGCAGATGTTTGCGCTGATCTTTAAGGATGCTTTTGATCTTAAGGCGATCTTTTCGGGGATCGCCGGATCCTGTGTGATCTATGGCGTGAAGCGGGGACTGTATTCGAATGAGGCCGGCGTGGGATCGGCGCCGAATGCCTCCGCATCGGCAAAGGTTTCGCATCCCGTAAAGCAGGGGCTGGTGCAGACACTTTCGGTATACATCGATACGCTTCTGCTCTGCACGGCTACGGCGCTTATGTGCCTTTCCAGCGGCGTAGAGAGAAGCGAAGCGGTTTCCGGCGCGCCTTATGTACAGAATGCGATCTCGACGGTATTCGGAAAGATCGGACCGACCTTCATTACCGTAGCGATGGTGCTCTTTGCATTTACAACGCTTCTGGGGAATCTGTATTATGTGGACAATGCACTGATCTTTCTGAATAAAAAAAGACAGCCTTCAAAAGTGTTCATGAGGTGCTTTCATCTGGTGTGCGCGCTGGTTGTCATGCTGGGCGCGGTGATACCGATGGATGCGGCATGGGCGGCTGCGGATATCACGATGGGAGGCATGACGCTCATCAATCTCCCGGCCTGCATGCTTTTGGGCAAGGTTGCCATCGATGCCTTAAAGGATTATGAGAAACAGAAGAAAGAAGGGAAGAATCCTGTCTTTAAGGCAAAGGAGATCGGTTTAAAGGAAGAGGAACTGGATTTCTGGAAATGATAAAGAAAGTGGAAAACATCCCGGAGGAAAAGCTTGCCGAGATCAGGCAGATGATCGGTGAAGCCTTTGTATCCAATGAACTTTTTCATAACTGGGGTTCCGAGGAGGAACGACGTGATGATGTTCTGAAGTATATGGCATTATACGTTGATTTCGTATATCAGGCAGGGGAATTGTATGCCAATGAAAGTATGACGGGTTTTATCGGGCTTGAGGATTCGGGGGAGAAAGCGGCGAGGCAGCAGCTGAAGATGCTTTTCCGGATGCTGAAGAAGATACGTTTTTCAAGGATCAAAAAGATCCTGAGGTTTGCAAAGCAGGTCAGCGATGCGAATGCGGAATATGCGAAAGAAAGGCATCTGGATGTGCTGATGGTATGCGTGGATAAAGCATACCACGGACAGGGGATCGCATCGGAGCTTGTCGGCTTTGCAAAGAAGATGAGTGAAGAAAAGGCACTGCCGCTTTTGTTTGATACGGATATGAAAGCCTATGCGGATATGTATCAGCATCTTGGCTGTACGCTTTACAATACAGTTACTGCAGATAATGGTGTGACCAGATACAATCTGTGTTATCTTCCGGGAAGCAGGACTGTAAAGTGATATCTGCCTGTTCTTCAGAAGGAGAAAAAGATGAGTGTAAAGAAAAGATCTCTTTTGCTGGGATGTTTACTGCTTGCAGTGCTGCTCGGCGGCTGCGGGAAAGCAAAGGGCGCCGGCGGTCTGGTATCCCAGGCGCAAAAGGAGCATGGGCCCTGTACCGTCGTATCCGAAACGCAGGGCAGTGACGGCGGCTGGGAAGTTGTGCTGTATGATGAGCTGCAGGGCTTTGAGTATGAAGTCAGCAGTTATATGGATGACTTTTCACTGGATGGCTCGTCTTTTGGCTCATTTCCGGGGCAGCATGACAGTTTTAAGCAGCGCCTGATCGAACATGTGTGTACTCAGCACAGGCAGGAAATGGATGATATCAGCGCAGCCTATGGAGTAAGCTATGATCCGGAAATGTATCCGGATATCGTGATAAATGCCTCATCACTGGCGGATGGCAGACTGGCAGCAGCCGAACTGGCAAGGACGCTCCAGACGGATAACCTTTATAACAGGATGGACGGCGTCATGATCCGGCTTTATGTAGGTCAGAACAGCGAATGGGTCATGAATGATTATGCCGGAAGCGTCACACTGCCGGATACCACGATGAAAACCGCGGATGAGGAGGAACTCGAGTATTTTATCGAAAGAGCCCATATGGAAACGGACAGGGGAGCCGTATACCTGCGGACGGAATACGGGAGCTTTAAGGATACCGGAGCCGATATCACGCGCGTAAACAGCGTTATGGGCACGGCTTATCCGGAGACGGACATGGCTCCCGTCAGGTTTTTCTATTTCCGGGCTTCCAACGGAAAAGAGTATTATCTCTGTGATTTTACCTATTATGATGAAAGTTTTTCGGACTATTCGTGGTATACAAACTATGACAGCATCAAATAGATGAAAACAGTGGAAAAGGAAAGTCAATAAACCATTTCATTTCAGGAGGGGGAAAAGAAAATGACGAATGAAGAACTGAAAAAGTATTATTTCGGAGCATACAGCTTTGAGGAAACGGAAGACGGCTGGCTTCAGGCATTTCAGTACTCGAAGCCACAGATGGAATATTTTAAAGGAGCTTTTGATTTCTGGTACGACCGCTGCATGGCAACAACGGCAAAGACGATCGAATTTGTGACTGAAGCGGCGAAGCTCTCTTTTGATTACAGATTTATATGGCTGGGATCGCCGGATTCCTTTGAACTGTCGGTGGACGGGCAGATCACAAAGATCGTTTACGTGAAGGATATCCTGGAAAAGAACGGGCATATGCTCCGGAAAACGGAAGAAGGCTTTCCCGTGTGGGAGTTTCCGATCGACGGCAGTATCGGGTGGGAGCTTCCGGAAGGGAAAAAGCATGTGACGGTCTATCTGCCTGCGGACGCTACGGTCCTGGTCAGAAATTTTGAGGTGGACGCGGCCGTGGAAAGGCCGGAGAAGAAGGAGAAAGTGCTCTGGCTGGGGGATTCCATCACCCAGGGCTACGGACCGCTCCGTTCCGCAATGACCTATGTCAGTGTGGCAAACCGCCTGCTGGATTATGACATCATCAATCAGGGTATTGGCGGTTATGTCTATGATAAAAAATCCCTTATGAAGATGGAAGGCTATCAGCCCGACAGGATCATCGTTGCGCTGGGCACAAACCAGTTCCAGTCGGAAACGATGAAGGATGTGGAGGAGTATTACGAAAGACTGACGGAGATCTACGGGGACGAGATCCCGGTGCTGTGTATCACGCCCGTCTGGCGCGGGGATCAGCCGGAAGGCTATGCGAAGTTTGTGAGCTTCTGCGAAAATATCAAAAAGATCGCCGGAAGCCATAAGAATGTCACGGTCCTTGACGGCTTCAGCTTAGTGCCGCATCTCATGGAATACTATCTGGACGGCCTGCACCCGAATTGTCTCGGAACGGAGAATTACGGAAGAAATCTTGTGGAAGCGATCCGGAAACTGGGATTTTGACAACGCGGACCGGGATGGTATAATGGTCACCGGGCTTGATGGATGGAGAACGGTATCTGCCGATATGCTCCGGAAAGGAGAACAAAAATGGAAGAATTCTATATTGACAGTGACGGCATCAGGCTGCATGCGAAGCTGGATAAGCCGGAAGGAGTGGAGAAATGTCCGCTGTGTATCCTGATCCACGGGTTCACGGGCCATATGGAGGAGGATCATATCATAGCGGCGCAGAAAGCCATGAATGAAGCCGGCGTAGCCGTGCTCCGTGCGGAGATGTACGGTCATGGCGGCAGCGGGGGAGAATTCCGTTATCATACGCTTTATAAGTGGGTGAGCAATGCCCTTTCGGTTGTGAGATATGCAAAATCCCTGGATTTTGTGACGAAGCTTTATCTGAGCGGGCATTCCCAGGGCGGGCTTCTGACCATGCTCATCGGAGGCATGTGCGCTGACGATCTTGATGCGATACTGCCGCTTTCGCCGGCATGGATGATCCCGGACGGGGCGCGCAACGGCCAGCTGCTCGGGATGGAGTTTGATCCGAAGCATATACCCGAAACGCTGGTCAGCTGGGATCTGGAGCTGGACGGGGATTATGTGCGCGTGGCGCAGACGATCCATGTGGAGGATGAGATCGAACGTTTCGACGGACCTGTCCTTCTCGTGCACGGCGGCGCGGATGATGTGGTGCCGATGGCCTGGGTGGAGAAGGCACAGCAGCTCTACAGGAATGCGAAGCTGGTATGTGTAGCCGGAGCGGATCACTGTTTCGGCGGCCATATAGAGGAGATGGCGGCGGCAATAAGGAATTTCTTTACCGAATAATATGGTGAGCAATGATGAGGACAGAAGGACCGTCCCCCTGTCTTCAATGATGAGGACAGAAGGACCGTCCCCCTGTCTTCATGTCTTCACCTTGCTGAATGATACGGAGGCATAAATGAGCGGAAGAGTACAATGGCTGGAGGAAGCGGTATTTTATGAGATCTACCCGCAGTCCTTTAAGGATACGGATGGAGACGGCATAGGAAATATCAGAGGGATCACGGAGAAGCTGCCCTATATTAAGGAACTGGGCTGTAATGCGCTGTGGCTGAATCCCTGCTTTGAATCTCCTTTTGGGGATGCGGGATATGACGTGTCGGATTACCGGAAGGTCGCGCCCCGTTACGGGACGAATGCGGATCTGGAAGAACTGTTTGAGGAGGCGCACCGGCTGGATATGCACGTGCTGCTGGATCTGGTTCCCGGACATACGTCATGGGAACATCCCTGGTTTAAGGAAAGCATGAAGGCGGAGAAGAATGAGTATACGGACCGCTATATCTGGACGGACAGCGTCTGGGATTCGGCGGACGGCTACGCTTCGCTGCGGGGGATCTCGGAGCGCGACGGAAGCTGTGTCGTGAATTTCTTCACGCACCAGCCGGCGCTGAATTACGGCTTTTACAAGCCGGAGCGCCCGTGGCAGCAGGCGATGGACTCCGAGGGAGCGATGGCGAGCAGAAACGCGATGAAAGAAGTGATGGAGTTCTGGCTCTCAAAGGGCTGCGACGGCTTCCGCGTGGATATGGCCGGCTCCCTGGTAAAGAACGATGAGGACGGAAAGGGGACCATTGCCCTGTGGCAGGATGTGAGACGTTTTCTGGATCAGCGCTTTCCGGAAGCCGTGCTCGTGTCGGAATGGGGTGAGCCGGACAAGAGCATCGAGGGCGGTTTCCATATGGATTTCCTTCTCCATTTCGGCCCTTCCCATTACAATGACCTGTTCCGCTGCGAAAAGCCTTTTTTCGGCGGTAACGGCGACGCTTCGGTTTTTGTAAAAAAATACCTGGAAAGCTATGAGAAAGCGGCGGGCCGGGGGCTGATCTGCATTCCGTCGGGGAATCATGATATGGACAGACTGGCAAGGACCGTGAAGGACGGGAACGCAAAGCTGGCGTTTGCCTTTCTGCTTTCTATGCCAGGAGCACCGTTCATCTATTACGGCGACGAGATCGGTATGAGATATGTCGAGAACCTGACTTCCGTGGAAGGAGGCTACGGAAGGACGGGGGCCAGATCGCCGATGCAGTGGGACCGCTCCGAAAATGCGGGCTTTTCCACGGCGCCTGCGGAGAAGCTGTATATCCCTCTGGATCCGGATGAGGCAAGGCCGGATGCGGAGAGCCAGATAAAGGATCCGGACTCTCTGTGGAACGAGGTCAGGAAGCTGATCGGGATAAGGAGGGCGCATAAGGCGCTGATGAATCCGGGAGGTATAGAATTTGTCTGCAACGGTGCAGCCGGAAAGCCTCTCGCATATTACCGTTTCCGCGACGACGAAAAGATCCTGGCCGTGATCAATCCCGGGGCGGAGGAGTATACGCTTAAGACGGAGCTTAAACCCGGAGAGCTCATCTACCTTTTCGGCGAGGAGCCTGTCATGCGGGATGGCGCAGTTGAAGTAAAAGGAAGATCTGCATTATTTATGACTATATAAGAAAAGGAGACCGGAAAAGTGGACAAGAAAGGACTGACAACGGCGGAGGCTCTTGAAAGAGCGAAGAACGGAAAGAACGTACTGACACAGGGAAAGAAAAAGAGCCTGTTCGCCATGATACTGGGGCAGTTTGCCTCGCCTCTTCTGCTGCTGTTGATCGCAGCGGCGGTGATCTCCATTGCGACAGGGGAGCTGATCGACGGGATCATCATCATTGTCGTGGTGCTGGCCAATGTCATCATCGGTACCGTACAGGAAGTATCCGCGGAGAAATCCGTGGAAGCCCTGAAACAGATCAACGCATCTACAGCTGTCGTGGTAAGGGACGGAGAGCAGAAAGAGATCCCCGCGGCGGATCTGGTAGTGGGGGATTATGTGATACTGGAAGCGGGACGGGTCGTGCCCGCGGACCTTCAGCTGGTGCAGACCAGTTCCCTGAAGCTCAATGAATCCGCGCTGACGGGCGAGAGTCTTGCGGTGGAAAAAGACTGCAACGAAAAGAGCGATGAGAAAACGCCCCTGGGCGACCGTAAGGATAAGGCTTTCATGTCGACGCTCGTTGAGTACGGACGCGGCGAGGGTGTTGTGGAAAAGATCGGCGATGCGACGGAGATCGGTAAGATCTCCAGCATGCTGAACAGGATCACGAAGCAGGAGACCCCGCTTCAGAAAAACTTAAACAGCATCTCCCTGGTGCTGGGGATTGCGGGCGTGGTGCTCTGCATACTGATGTTTGTCTGTCAGATCTTTATCTATGATACGGAGCTTGTGGAAACCCTGATGATCTCCATTGCTTTTGCAGTGGCGGTCATTCCGGAAGGTCTTGCCACCGTTGTAACGCTGGTGCTCTCGGCCGGGATCCAGAAGATGAGCAAACGCAATGCGATCGTAAAACAGATCCATGCGGTGGAAACCCTGGGCGCGGTCAATGTCATCTGCTCCGACAAGACCGGAACACTGACCCAGAACCGTATGACGGTGGTGAAGTGGTATCTGCTCGGAGAAGAAAGGAAACCGGAGGAGACTTCCGTTTCGGATCCCGTCTTCGCTAAGGTGCTGGAAGGTTTTCTGGCCTGTAACGATGCAAAATACAACACGGAGACCGGTGAGGAGATCGGCGATCCCACGGAGACCGCATTCATAAAATATGCTAAGGACAGGCAGCTGGGCTATGACGGGATCATGTCCGCGATCACGCGTTTTGACGAGATCCCTTTTGATTCCGACCGGAAGATGATGACGACCCTGAGCCATGTGAACAGGGACGGCGTTACGAAGGATATCTCCTACACAAAGGGGGCGATCGATTCCGTCATCGTACGCTGTAACCGTATCCTGGATGAAAACGGCGAGCGCGAGATCACGAACGAGGACGTGCTCCTGGCTACGAGGTGCGCGGAGCAGATGAGCTCCGATGCGCTGCGCGTGCTGGCGCTGGCTTATCGTGAAGGTGACGGGAAGCCGCAGGAGGCGGACATGGTCTTTGCAGGACTCGCAGCCATGATCGATCCGCCGAAGCCCGGCGTAAAGGAGACCGTGGATGAATGTCATCATGCGGGGATCGATGTCGCGATGATCACAGGGGATCACAAGATCACGGCTTTTGCCATCGCAAAGGAACTGGACATTGCTACGGACATCTCCCAGAGCATCTCCGGCGCCGAGATCGACGAGATGGATCCCGAGGAGTTCCGGAAAAATGTATTGAACTACCGCGTATTCGCGCGCGTATCTCCGGAAAACAAAGTGCAGATCGTTCAGGCGTTCCAGTCCCACGGAAAGATCTGCTCGATGACCGGCGACGGCGTAAACGACGCCCCGTCCTTAAAGGCGGCGGATATCGGCGTCGCCATGGGCATAGGCGGAACGGAAGTGGCGAAGGACGCCGCTGAAGTGATCCTTGTAGACGATAATTTCATCACGATCAAAAACGCCGTGATGGAAGGAAGAAATCTCTTTAACAATATCAAGAAATCCGTGGTCTATTTGCTGCGTTCGAATTTCGGCGAGGTGGTGCTGATGGCGTCCTCGATCTTTGCGGGGCTTTCCTCACCGCTCTCCACCATACAGATCCTCTGGGTGAACCTTCTGACGGATACGGCGCCGTCGCTGGCGCTGGGCATGGATATCGGTTCGGATACGGTCATGAATGAAAAACCGAGAAACGTAAAGAGCGGTATCCTGAACCGTGGAGACTATATGAACATCATCATCCAGGGACTGATCAGCGGCGGCGTGGCGCTGCTGGCCTTCCTGCTCCCGGTGATATCGAAATACGGAACGGGAAATATACTCGGTAATCTGAGCGGGAACGAAGAAATGCTGAAAATGTGCAGGACCTACTGTTTCAGCACCCTGGCCATCAACGAACTGCTCATGGCGTACGTGTGCAAGACCAGGGGTAGCCTTGCTTTTGCCACAAAGGAATCCTGGAATAACAAAGCCCTGAACGTGATCACGGTGATCGGCATACTCCTGCAGCTTGGGGTGCTCGTCATCCCGCCGCTGCGTTCCCTCCTTAAGCTTGCCGCACTTTCCGCCGGAGACATCGCAGTGATCCTTCTGATCGCAGTCGCCGGAGTGCTTGTGAATGCGGCGATCACACTTGCAAAGGAAAGGCTCGATATCAGGAGAGAGAGAAATCTGTAAGTATAAAAAAGAGGGGCGATGCCCCTCTTTTTTTGTCCTGTATAAAGCGGATGCGTCCGGAATAAGAGCTCTCCGCGATCTGTATATATCCCGTGCGGAAAGAAGAAGCCGGGCGGGATCATTCTGACGGGAAGCTTATTCTTCCCAGCGGTATGCCGTGAATTTCCCCGGCGTGGCAATGAGTTCCGCCGTATATTCCGTAACGGGGGCGAAATCCTCAAAGAAACGCTTCTCCTGAACCGGAATGCGGCGCCCGCTTGCGGTATCGACGAGGGCGCTCACCTTTTTGCGGGTATGGAGCGTGACATGCTCCGAATGAAGCTCTGGCTTGACATAGCGGTAAAGGATCATGTTGCCGTCCTCGTAGGTAAAGAGGGAAAGCTGACGGCCGGAAGCGTAGCTGTCGTTGCCCTCGCTTAAGAGCGAGCGTTTGACGACGTCCAGAACGGCATCCGGGATGCGGTACAGATCTGCCTCATTCTCTGGCACGGCCAGGATATAAAGCCGTCCTTTGCCATAGCTGCTCCGCAGGAAAAGACCTTCGTGCAGCTCGCCGGCGCCGCCGTTAACGAGCGCCCAGGAGTCATTAGTGGCATGGCTGATGGCGGGGAAGAGGACCGGAGCCTGCCCGGAGAAGTTTCCGCCGATGTTTCCGGCAAAATCGGAGGTGAGCATGTAACGGCTGACCGCGAGCTTTTTATCACTGACACAGCATTCCGTAAGTCCTCTTTTCCGGAGCTCTTCACCGGCTTTTGCCAGGAAACCGCTTGTGATCACGGCGTCGCCGCCCTTTCGCACATACTGTTCGAGACGTTCTATGATATCCGCGTCACCGAGCGCTGTCTCCGTGAGCAGCATACTCGGGGCGTCCTCCGGAAATACGGGCGTGGGCTCCAGCGGAAGACCGCACATGCCGAGGCGCATCTCAAAGTGGTTTTCACCGCCGGAGGCGTGCGGGATATAGACAGGGACGCCTTTGGCTTTTCCGAAGCCGTCCATCATTTTATCGATCTTTCCGAGCTGCAGTCCCATGGCGCATACAAAAGGATTGTCGATCAGATCGCCCCACATGAAATGCATGATCTCCTTTTCCTGTGCAAAGGCGGTAAGATAGGCCTGTTCCAGATAGCGGTCCGCGGACCAGCACTGGTAGGTATCGAACCAGCCGCCGCCGCAGCGTCCCGGCCAGGCGTTTTCCATGAAGCGCGGAAGCGCATAGCTTAAGTATTCCGGCAGATGCTGGTCCGTATAGGCGGGACTGCGCGTCTCCGTTCCGATATAGGTGGCGTCAAAGATCCCGTCCTGCAGCTCGGGCAGGTAACCGGTGTGATGGAAGGACTCCCGCCAGTTGGGGTACTTGATGATCATGCGGACCTTCGGATTGACGGCCTTTGCGGGCGCCACGATCAGATTCTGCGAAACGTCCTTCATCAGCTCGCGGCGGAATTCCGGCCAGCTGCGGTCGCCCTTCGCTTCGAGGCAGCGTTCGCAACTGCAGTTCGTAAAGAAGAAATCGTCCAGGATCACTTCATCGAAAATGCCCGCCGTGTATTCGGAGATCTCCTTTACACGCCTGCGCATCGCAGGATCGGTATAACAGAAGGTGTTGAAGATACGCCGTTTTCCGGCTTCGGCGCCCTCGAAATCATTAATGGTCGTAGTGATACCGCCGGAGACGCTCACGCCTTTTTCTTCGAGGAAGCTTTTGATCATCAGAAGCTGCTCCTTCGGAATGTCGAGGCCGTCGCGGTGGGTTTCCAGATAGACCTTGTCCAGGCCGATGTATTTTTCGAGAAAAGCATAGTCTGTCTTAAGACGATCGCGGTCCAGATGATCGGCGACCCAGGCCGGTATATAAACTACGGTTTTGAAGTTTTTGAAATGCGTGCTCATCCCATCCCCCTTAATGCGCGCGCCGTTATACCGGGCGCTGTGATCCTTTTGACGATACGTTTATCATTGTATCATGCCCGGGCGGATATTTCTTCTGTTTTTTGTGAGAAGGGCTTATCATTTTTTGACCCGGGATATCAAAAACTGATAGATAAAGCGTCAACGATTAAGAAGCAGCAATGAGCGTGGATGATACAATGATAAAGTGGTCATTTTTATACAGCGGAGCAGGGAAAGGAGAGGATATGCCATGCGACTGGGAACATCGTCAGCGTTAACGCACGGCTCGCCCGAAGAGTGGGCGGAAAAGCAGCGCAGCCTGGGCTGTGCGGCCGTGGTCTTTCCGGTACAGAGCGATGAGCCGGAGAAAAAGATCATCGCATACAAAGAAGCGGCGGAAAAGGCCGGCCTGATGATCGCCGAGGTGGGGATCTGGAGGAACGCGATGGCGGCCGACAGCGAAAAACGGCGGGAAAACAGGGATTACTGCGTGGAGCAGCTGCGTCTGGCCGATTTTCTGCATGCCCGCTGCGCCGTCAATGTCGCCGGGGCTTTCGGAGAGATCTGGGACGGCGGCTACCGGGAAAACTACAGCGAAGAAGCGTGGAAAGAGACTATAGCGATGGTCCGCGAGATCATAGACCGGGCAGAGGTAAAGAATACGTATTTTACGCTGGAACCCATGCCCTGGATGATCCCCACGGGGCCGGAGGAGTATCTGAAGCTGATCGATGCGGTGGAACGGGACCGCTTCGCCGTACACATGGATATCATCAATATGATCAGCTCGGCAGAACGCTATTTTCATCCGGAGGAGTTTGTCGATGAATGCGCGGAGCTTTTAGGGAAGAGGATACGGAGCTGCCATATCAAGGACGTCCATCTCGACCGGCGCTACACCCTGCGGCTGGAGGAATGCGGGCCGGGAGACGGAGAGTTTCCGCTGCGTTACTATGCGGAACGCATGCACGGGATCGACCCGGAGATGCCGCTCATACTGGAACACCTGTCAACGGATGAGGAATATCTCAAATACACAGCATATCTGAAGGAGGTCCTGAATGGATTATACAAGATGCTCTGATGCAAATGTGATCACCGCCCGCTATATGGATTCCATCCTGATCGGGGAGCGGCTCATCGATTCCGTAAAGGCGGATACGGAATGTGAATTCCTGGGAGAACGCTTTGCCATGCCTGTGATGACGCCGGCGTTTTCCCATCTGGGTGTGATGAACGGCAGAGAGGCGACCGGACTGGAGGAGTACTCCCTGGCTGCGAAGGAGTGCAATATCCTGAATTTCTGCGGCATGATGGAAAATGACATGTTTGAAAAGATCATAGCGACCGGAGCAAAGACCGTCCGTATCGTCAAGCCTTATGCGGATAACGGAAAGGTTCGGGACCAGCTTGCCTTTGCCGAAGCTGCCGGCGCCTTCGGCGTGGGTATGGATATCGATCATATCTTCGGGGACAACGGCTATGATATCGTGGTCGGCGAGGAGATGGCCGCACAGACGACGGACATGCTGCGCTCCTATGTGGAAGCGACAAAGCTTCCCTTTGTGGTAAAGGGCGTGCTGGGGGTGGAAGATGCGTTGAAATGTGCGGAGATCGGCGCTAAAGCCATCATCGTCAGCCATCATCACGGACGCCTCCCTTATGCGGTACCGCCCCTGATGGTGCTTCCGAAGATCAGAAAGGCGCTGGAAGGAAAGAACGTGCAGATCATCGTGGACTGCGGCATCGCAAGCGGCGCGGATGTATATAAGGCGCTTGCCCTGGGGGCGGATGCGGCGGCCGTCGGCAGATCGATGCTCCCGCATCTGGAGCGTGACGGCGTGGAGGGCGTAAAGGCGTTCCTGGCTTCGGTGGGAAGAGAGCTGCGCTTTATCATGAGCGCCACCGGCTTTGCACGCGTGGAGGAGATCGACGATACGGCGCTGGTTGTAAACGGAGCCTCTTTTTGTTAAAATGATGGATCATGAAGGAACAAAAGCTTTCAAAACGTGTGATAAATGAACTGGCCGCCGTATCGGTGGACGTGAAGGATGTGCTCTGCAGCGCCCCCTTCGACCTTTCCCTTGAGTGTGAATATATCTCGGGGACCATGTTCCTGACCGGCGGGCTTCTCGGTTTCTGCACCGTGAAGCTGCCGAAGGATCATGTGTGGTATTTCCGCGGGACAAAGACGCAGGATCTCGCGGAGGAGGATGAAGACGGCGAAGCGGAAGTGAAGCTCTACGATCTGAAGAAGCTCGCTCATGTTCATCTGCAGCGCCATATCAGTGCCAATGTCCTGACGGCGGAGTATGACGGGGAAAAGACCGAACTGGCAGCGCTCACGAACAGCTGCGCCGAAGCGGTGCTGTTTTTTATACGTCAGATAAAGAACGTACAGAACGGTCAGGGCGTGGACGAAGAGGTGATCCAGAAGGAAGAGGAAGAAGAGGAGAATCTCTACTGTCCGATCTGCGGCACCATGTATCCGGATCCGGCCAAGAAGGTCTGCCCCAAATGTACGAACAAGAGGACGATCTTCGGAAGGACGCTGCGGTATTTCTTCCGGTATAAGGTGACCATCCTTTTCCTTTTTCTGTGCTACGGCGTATTCGCGCTGATCAATATCGCATGGCCCTATCTGAGCGGCAAGATGCTCTACGACCATGTGCTGGCAAAGGATGAGGATTTCCTGGCTGCCTACGGACTGGGCGGACAGTATACGCTCGCCCTGCTCATCCTCGTGCTGATGATGCTCGGCTGCCGCGTGCTCCAGCATCTGACGGACGGCGTGCAGATGGCGCTGATGGCGAAGGTCGCGACTTCCACGGTGAGGGATATCAAGAGCGACGTTTTTTCATCCATGAGCCGTCTATCCCTGAATTTCTTTACGAGTAAACAGACGGGCGGACTGATGACGAGGGTAGTCAGTGACGCCAACCGCGTGACGGAATTCTTTATCGACGGTCTGCCTTCGGTCTTTATCCAGGGCATGACCATCATCATTACCTTTGTGGTCATGTACCGTCTGAACTGGCAGATGGCGCTGATCGCCTGTATCCTGCTGCCCCTGCTGGTATTCATGACGGTAAAGCTGCGGCCGGGGCTCTGGCATCTGGCCGGGAAGCGGCACCGTGCGGAAAAAGCCGTGAGCGGAAAGGCGAACGACAACCTTACCGGAGCCAGGGTGGTCAAGGCCTTCGGCCAGCAGGACGCCGAGATCGAGAAATTCGAGCGGCCGAACCGGAAGCTCTGCGAGGCAGAGGTGGATATCGTAAAACTCCGCAACCGCTTTACGATACTTTACAATCTTGTGCAGGAAGTATCCAGCATCTGGATCTGGATCATCGGCGTGTTCTTCGTGCTGAAGACGAAGCAGATCGAGCTGGGCGTGCTCCTGACCTTTGTCGGCTATGTAGCGCAGCTCAACGGGCCGATGAATTTCTTCTCCAGGGTGTTCCGCATGTGGTCGGACAGCATCAACGCGGCGCAGCGCCTGTTCGAGATCATCGATTCCATCCCCGATATAAAGGAGAGTGAAAAGCCGGTCCGGATGGAGGAATGCCGCGGCGAGATCGAGCTGGATAACGTAAGCTTCGGATATTCACGGAGCAAACCCGTTCTGAAGAATATCGGTCTTAAGGTAAAGTCCGGGGAACTGCTGGGGATCGTGGGACGATCCGGCGCCGGCAAATCGACGCTGGTCAACGTGATCTCGCGTCTCTATGACATACAGGAGGGAACGATAAAGATCGACGGCGTCGATATACGGGAGCTGTCCCTGGCAGACCTCAGACGGAATGTGGCGATGGTCTCGCAGGATACTTACGTCTTTATGGGGAGCGTGGCGATGAACATCGCCTACGGCCGTGACGGCGCTTCCAATGCCGAGATCATACGCGCAGCCAAGCTGGCCAGCGCCCACGATTTCATCTCCCGTATGCCCGACGGCTACGATACCATCATAGGCGCCTCCGGAAAGGATCTGTCCGGCGGCGAGAAGCAGAGGGTTTCCATCGCGCGTGCGATCCTTGCGGATCCGGGGATACTGATCCTCGACGAAGCGACGGCCAGCGTGGATACGGAGACGGAAAAAGCGATACAGAGGTCGCTCTCCTATCTGGTACAGGGCAGGACGACGCTGTCCATCGCGCACCGGCTTTCCACACTGCGTGACGCGGACCGGCTGATCGTGATCGAAAAGGGACGTATCGCGGAGGAAGGAACGGCGGAGGAACTCGACCGTCTGGAAGACGGGATCTATCATAAACTGTCACGCCTGCAGGTGACGGGACATGCTTTGGATGTGGAGGGAGCGGATATGGAAGAGATGAATGAAAACGGGCTCGATTATTATGAAAGGGAAGCCGAGCAGATGACGGAGCTGTATTACCTCACGCCCGAAGACCGCTTCGAACGGACGGAAGGCGGTTTCGTAAATCTGTACTGTAAGGGCGAGCTTCACAAGAGCGTAAAGGTGGTGCGCCTCTTCCCCTTCACGGATGCGGATAAATATATCTCGATCCGCGAAGGAGACGAGAAAGGGAGGGAGATCGGCATCATCGAGGATATCACGGTCCTGTCCGCGGAGACGCAGAAGATCCTGAAGGAACAGCTGGCCCTGAACTATTTTACTCCCGTGATACAGAAGATATACAGCATCAAGGACGAGCTGGGCTACGCTTATTTCCATGTGCTGACGGATAAAGGCGAGTGCAGGTTCGCGATCAATATGGCTTCCAACGCGGTAACGAAGCTTTCGGACGACCGTCTGATCATCACGGACCTGGATGAGAACCGTTTTGAAGTGCGCGATGTGGCGGCGCTGACCATGAAAGAAAAACGCAAGCTGGATCTGTTCCTGTAAGGCGGAAAGGAAAAGACGTGATCCTACAGTATACGATACCGCAAAAGATAAAGGAACTCATCGCCCTTTCGGAAAACGAAAGGATCTATTACGCCGTGCCTTTTGATATCGGCAGCGAAGGAGAGTGGCTGAAAGGCTCCTATCTCGTCGTGACTACCGCGAGGGTGATCGTTCTGAAGGAAGGAACGGTCGGAGAGGTCTATTCGATCGGCGACTGCACGGCGGCAAAGGCGAACCCGCGGGTTGGCGGAGGGCTTCTGACCCTCACACATAAGGGTGTGGAAAAGATCGTCGTTCATTATTCGGCAAAGCATCTTTCGCGTTACGCCTATATCGCCAGAGGGATCAACATCCTGATCTCGGGCCGTTTTGAGGAAGTGGAGAGCAGGGAATACGAAAAGACCTGTCCGGTCTGCGGCTGCGCGATCCCCGGAACAAAGAACTGTCCGAAATGTTCGAAGGAAGGCGGATTTTTCCGCTCCTTTACCAAAATGGCAAAGCCCTATAAAAAGGACTTCTTCGGGATCTTTATCCTGATGATCCTTGCGGCAGTGACGACGCTTCTGAACCCGGAGCTGCAGAAGTACCTGATCAACGACGTGCTCAAGGGAGACGGCGGCATGAAAAAGGCCCTGGTCTTCCTTGCGCTGATGTTTTCCTTAAGCGTCGGCATCGTTATCGTCAATATCTTAAAGAGCAATGCTTCGGCAAAGCTGGGGGCAAAGATCTCGGCGGATCTGCGTTCAAAGCTTTTCCGCAAATATCAGGAGCTGCCTATCAGCTTTATCAACGACCGGCGTCCCGGCGAGCTGCTCAACCGCATCACCGGGGATACCATGTATATCCGCATGTTCATGGAAGACGTGTTCTGCAATCTTTTTGCGGTACTCTTCATTTTTATCTGGGATGTGATCTTTATGATGGTGCTGAACATACGGCTGTCGCTGATCACCTTCCTCTTTATCCCGCTGGCGGTCTTTCTGACCATGGCCTTTCGCAAAACGGTGAACCGGATCTTCCGTCTGCAGTTCCGCAAAAACGACGATGTATCCAGCGATCTGCAGGATGTGATCTCGGGTATGCGCGTGGTAAAGACCTACGGAAAGGAAAAGACCGAGGCAGAGCGCTTTAAGGTCCTCTCGGCGGATTATGCCAGGATACAGCGCAGGAACGAGACCTTCTGGGCCTGCTTTTCGCCGCTCCTTCAGCTGATCATGGGACTGGGCGTACTGGCCGTGGTCCTTTTCGGAGGTAAGGACGTGCTGGCCGGAGAAATGTCCCCCGGCGAGCTGTACCAGTTCATTACCTATACCTCGCTGCTTTTCCAGTACATCTCCTGGATGAACCGCCTGCCGCTGCAGCTCGCCCAGCTTTCCGCCTGCCTGGACCGCGTGAACGACATTCTGGACCAGGATGTGCAGGAACAGGACGAAAATGCGGTCGAAGATATGCGCATCAAAGGCGAGATCACATTTGAACATGCGACTTTCGGATACAAATCCTATCAGCCCATACTGGAGGACATCAACGTGACGGTAAAGCCGGGTGAGATGATCGGTATCGTCGGTGCCTCGGGTGCCGGGAAATCGACGCTGATCAACCTTCTGATGGGTCTTTATGAAGTGGATGACGGAAGGCTGCTCGTTGACGGACGCGATGCAAAGACGATAGGGAAGAACTGTTACCATTCCCAGATCGGCGTGGTGCTGCAGGAGACCTTCCTTTTCTCGGGAACGATACTCGAGAATATCCGTTTCTCCAAGCCGGATGCGACTTACGAAGAGGTCATCCGGGCGGCCAAAATGGCCAACGCCCATGATTTCATCAGTGAAACGCCGAACGGTTATAATACCTATGTGGGAGAGAAGGGCTATTCACTTTCCGGCGGCGAGCGACAGCGTATCGCCATCGCAAGGGCGATACTGACCGATCCCAGGCTGCTGATCCTGGATGAGGCCACAGCCAGCCTGGATACGGAGAGCGAATACATGATACAGAAAGCGCTGGCGCGTCTTACGGACGGCAAGACGACCTTTGCGATCGCACACCGCCTGTCCACGCTCAAAAACGCGGACCGTATCATGGTCATCGACCGGCATCATATCGCCGAGATCGGATCCCATGAGGAGCTGCTGGCAAAGAAAGGGATCTATTACCGCCTGCAGATGGCGCAGAGCAGCTGAAGAAAGGGACTTTTCATGAAATGAAAAAAGCCCCGACTGTCTTGTGTTCACAGCGCATCATCTATGTTTGGAACCGGACACAGACAAACGGCTTGCGCCGTCTCTTGCGAAGAATCGGGACCCGGAAATGATTATAGCGCAGCAGGCCGGGCGTTGCAAGTGCGGGAAGGAAATGGAGGATCATTCATAATGACAGAAAAGCTCTGCATGGGCTGCATGCGGGAAAGATATGAGAATGAAGCATTCTGCGGGTATTGCGGGTATAAACACGGCGATGAAAACTCTCCGCGCGGTCTGTGTGCGGGGACGCTCCTCCGGGAAAGATACCTGATCGGAAAAGTACTGGGGGAAGGCGGCTTCGGCATCACTTATATCGGCTTTGATCAGACGCTTCAGAAGCGTGTGGCGGTCAAAGAGTATTTTCCTTCCGAGCTGGTGACCCGGGATACGTCTACCGGGGCAAAGACCGAACTGTCGGTACTGACCGGGGGCAGTGCGGAGCAGTATAAGAAGGGGCTGGAGCGATTTGTGAAGGAAGCGGAAAACCTGGCCCGCTTTAACAGCCTTTCCGGCATCGTATCGGTAAAGGATTTCTTTTATGAGAACAATACGGCCTAAATGGTGATGGAATATATCGACGGCGTCACGCTGACGGAGTATCTGGAGGCACACGGAGGGAGACTTCCCTGGCAGCAGGTGAATGAGATGATGCGTCCGCTCATGGACTCGCTCCAGACCGTTCACCGGGCGGGGATCATACACCGTGACA
>JAEELW010000057.1 GCA_016282915.1 Lachnospiraceae bacterium
GATATCGTTCAGGTTGCTGCGCAGCCCGTCCACATTCTGGGTGAAGCTTTCCTTGAATGCCTGGAATTCCCGGCTGGCTTTCAGCTTTTCAAAGTGGGAAGGTTCCTCGAACTCCGACACGGTCACCGTGGGCTTTTCCTCTGCGAGTTCGATGCCGGTAAGGGCGCTCAGTAGCGAATCCGTGTCAGTGCCCATGATCGTGGTATCAAGTCCGCCTGCGCCGCTCAGATCCACATCGTCTTCGGGGATCTCTTCCACCTCGTAATCCACAGGGTCCTCGATACGGATATCGTAGATCTCGTAGGCTTCCAGTCTTCCGATCGAGCGCTCGGTAAGAACGGTTCCCTTCGGAAAGACCAGCTGGTTCGAGGCCGAGATGACATCCGTGGCCACCACCATCCCCGCACGCAATACATCTGTCCTGACATGTTTCATAGGCTTATCCTCTCGCTATATTCTATAGTCTCAGATAAGAAACTAAAAACTCACATAATTCCTCGGATCCTGTGCAACGCCGTTGATGCGGATCTCGAAATGCAGATGCGGTCCCGTACTGTTTCCGGTAGAGCCGGAAAGCGCCAGTGTCTGTCCCTGGTTCACATACTGTCCGACGGAAACCAGTACGCGGCTTAAGTGTGCATAGCGGGTCTCCCAGCCGTCCGGATGCCGGATCGTGACCAGATAGCCGTAACCGCCGGCCCAGCCCGCATGTGTGACCGTTCCCGCCGAGGCCGCCCAGATGGTCGTTCCGGTAGGTGTTGCGATATCCAGGCCCTGATGATTGGTGGAACCGATACCGCCCGGCGAGCCTCTGCGTCCGAAGCCGGAGGAGATACGTCCGCCGGCCAGCGGCTTGATGTAGGTCGGCGGCACCTTGGTGCCCTTCTCCACCAGTTTGGCCACAGCCTCCATCCCCACTTCCTCGTAGAGGACCTCGCTGCTCTCCACGTCCGTATTCTTCCGCGTGATCATGCTCACGGTCTCGTGATAGCCCGCGGAAGGCTGCCGGATCGTCTCGGCTTTGCTGGTGTACCAGTCGTCGTTGTAAATGTATTCGGTAGGCAGGTCGAAGACCTCATCCTTACGCGTGGTCTCGGTCCAGATCACGGAGAGCTCCGGTTCGGGCACCGTGATGACCAGCTCCTGTCCCACGCGTATGATGGAATTTTCACTTTCCAACGTATCGTTCAACGCGATGATGCGGTCCAGGGGCAGCCCCACCTTCAGCGAAATGCCCGAAAGCGTATCGCCGCTCTGTACCTCATAGATCTGCTGCAGCTCCTGCAGTTCCGTCAGCCGGCTTCTGGCCGCCTCAAAATCAATGATATCCTCAGTCGGAAGATAGGCCTCCACGATCTCGATGGTCTCGGAAAAATGCATCTCCTTGATGCCGTAATCGTAGGAATCAAAACCGGTGGTGGCTTTGGAGAAATCCCAGTCATTTTCATCCGTCAGCGTTGCCGCACCGCCGAAGTCCAGAAGAGAGGACTCTTCTTCCTCCTCCTTTTTCCCCTGCACCACGGGAACAAGGACATTCAGTTCCCGGCTGCGGTCATTGACCAGCTCAACCTGAAAATCCCCGGATTCATCATAAACGGAAATGGTCTCCTGAAAGATGTCGCGTACTTCTTCCGCCGAATTGACGTTGACCATGGTCTCGCCGACTTTGATGGAATAGGCTTTGGAGTATTCGGGCGTCGCATGGGCAGCGATCTGCTCCTTCATGCGTTCCTTGATATCGCTGCTCTCGTTGATCTCGCCGACCAGCAGCTCTTCCCCTTCGTATGTGAGCTCCGGCATGGGGACAAAACTCATGCTGCCGCGTTCCTGCGCCAGCTCCCGGCGCGCTTCCCGGTACAGACTGCCCATCTGCTTCAGGTCCCCGATGACCCCCATCTCCACGCCGTCCAGAAAGACCGTAAAGCGGTTCTCACCTTCTTCATGCCACCATTCGATCACGGGCATCAGGAAAATAAAAACAGCTGCGCATACGATGGCGGTACGTAGCACGGTCACCGTGCGCAGCTTTCTGTATTTTGATACTCTCTTGTGCATTTCTCTGCTGCTGTTCCTTACCAGGGGAAGATATGGAAGATATTCAGCACCGTAAGCGCCAGCAGCACCAGGGTAAAGATCAGGTCAATGATCACCAGCGCCTTGATCTTCCCTACCCGTGCTCCCACGGACTGGCTTACGCCTTCCACACTCTCCTTCTGTTTATCGTTCTTCTCGTTGATGACGGCCTGCACGTTCCGGTATACCTTTACGCTTTCCTTGTGCATAAAGTCTTCGACCGCCTTGAAACGTTCTTCCAGCGCCTGCTTCGTCTGCTCGTCTTTCTCGGCCTCGATTCTGGCCTTCTCCTCCTCGTCTGCCTTTGAAGGCATGTTCGCGTTGATCCGCTGCATGAACTGGACGATCTCTTTATTGTCCTGCTTCAGGCCATAGATCCCGCTGTCCACCGCAGCCTTCACCGTACTCTTGCTCTCGTCCGTACTCGTCTTCAGACTGCGGATATTCGTCGCGATCTCGGTCTGGCGGGAGATCAGGCTGGCCACGGACTGCTTCAGCTCCTCATTCACGGGTGCCGCTACGGGCTGTGCCGTACGCATCTCGGTGATCTCGGTCTTGGCCGCCTGCAGCACATTGTAGATCTCCTGCAATGCGTTCTTGCTCTCTTCCTGTCCGCCCAGAAGGCTTCCGATCCCTTCCGTCGTCTTGCCGGAAGCTTCCTGCAATGCACTGATGCTCTCGCTCACACTTCCGTTATCCTCTTTCAGCGCGCTGAGACGCTCCTGCGTAGCTCCGTTTTCCTCCTGCAGACGGTTCAGCGCCGCCACCAGTCCGGAAGTGAGTTCATCCGATTCCGGCTTTTCCTTAAGGCTTTCAACGGCTGCCTTCAGTTCGGAAACCGCCTCCAGCACACCCGCTTTCAGCTCCTCCTGATCGTCCTTCGTTCCAACGCGGCCGACAGCTTCCTTCAGCTCGTTCAGCGATTCCGTCACTCCTGCGGAAAGCTCTGCCTGATCGTCCTTTGTCCCGACTCGGCCGACGGCTTCCTTCAGTTCTTTCAGTGCTTCCGTTACTCCCGCGGAAAGCTCTGCCTGATCGTCCTTTGTCCCGACCCGGCCGACGGCTTCCTTCAGCTCGTTCAGTGCTTCCGTCACTCCTGCGGAAAGCTCTGCCTGATCGTCCTTTGTCCCGACCCGGCCGACGGCTTCCTTCAGCTCGTTCAGTTTATCCGTTACTTCCAGGGCAAATATTTCCTGGTCGTCCTTCGATGCTGCGCGGGCGACGGCTTCCTTCAGCTCATCCAGCGCTACCGTCATTCCCGCAGAAAGCTCTGCCTGTCCACCCTTTGCTTCCACACGCGCGAGCGCTTCTTTCAGCTCGGCCAGCTTTTCGTTCAGCTCCGAAGCAAACTCATCCTGATCAGCTTTCGTTCCGATACGGCCGACACTTTCCTTCAGCTCGTACAGTTTTTCCGACACATCCGAGGCAAGCTCGTCCTGCCCCGCATTCTCACCTATGCCGCTTACGGCAGATTTCAGCTCATTTAAGGAATCCTGGGTCTGCGCATTGGTCGTTGTGAGCGCGGACAGGATCTCCTGCGTCAGACCGTCGATCTTGGACTGCTGCTTCAGTTCTTCCACCAGCGAACTGATCTGCTCACTGGTATTGCGCAGTTCATCCATCAGCTCCGGAGAGACCTCGGCCACGGGAGCTTCCCTCGTCACGCCCTCTTCCAGGCTCTGTCCCAGCCCCTGCACCCTGCTCAGGATCGTTGCAAGGCTTTCCTCCGCATTGGTGCCGTTCTGGCTGATCTCAAAGAGACGGTCGTTCAGGCTGTCCCCCTGTTCCCGGAGGACATCGGTCTGCTCGCGCAGACTGTCAAACTGCTCATGCAGCGCATTATTCTGTTCGCGCAGCTCTTCATTCTGCTCACGCAGGCTCTCGTTCTGTGCCTGCAGCAGTGTATTCTGCTCACGTATCCCTTCAATGGCCTCTTTCAGGCCGTTCACACCGTCTTTCAGTTCTTCCACGCTGTTGCGCATGGTATCGGCCGAGCTCTGCACGGCTACCGCGGAATTGCGTACATCCTCGGTAGACTGACGCATCTCGTCCGTGGGCTGGCGGAGTATGTTCTGCATGGTCTCCGTCATGACATGCAGCATGCTCTCATCCATATTGCTGACGGCCTCTTCCATTGCACGGGTGACCGCATCCGTCATCTCTCTGGATACTTCCACCGTATTGGCACCGTCACGGGCCTCGATCTGAAGGGTGCGCACTTTTTCGATGCTCTCGTCTACAAGTGCGTACATCTTCTCTGTCAATTCGGTATTCTTGTAGTTCAGCTTGCGCATCTCCTGCAGCACGGCCTCATAAGCCTCCACCTGCTCCTGCAGATTCTGCATCTGTGCGCTTTCGGCCTGCGAATTGGCGCGGATCATGTCCTGTGCGTTATACTTCTCCGCAAGTTTATCCATAAAATTATCCATTGCTTCCTCCTGAATACCTGTTTCCGCCCGGCGGATCTGGTTTACATACTTTTATCATTCTACCAAAACAGAGCTTATTTTACAATGCAAAAATGCGCAAATCTTTGCTTCTTTCCGCACTTCTTTACATGAAATTTACCGCGTGTTCATATTCTATTCATATTTACGGGATAGAATGTACGTAGAGTTAAAAACTACATCGCATATACAGCGATCTTTGAAAAAGCAATTTTCCGGTTTATGTGTCCGGGTACCTCCTACAAGCCCGGGCACACCTCCTTTCTAGTTTTGCAATATACGAAAAAACCCCGTACCGCGTTCTCCTCAACCGGGCCGGGGTTTTTTCGTACTTCTCCGCAAAAAACACCTGAGGCGGAAGCTTCTATTCCGCTTCCGTCAGCATCTCCTTTAAGGTACGCCAGGCCAGCGTAGCGCATTTTACACGGGCCGGCATATGGGCGATCCCTTCCAGCGCCGCCGATTCCTCCAGCATTTCCAGCTGCTCTTCCGTGGCATTACCGCGGATCATGTCCATGAATGCATCCGCAAGTTCCAGGGCTTCCTCACGGCTTTTTCCGATCACCAGCTCCAGCATCATGTCCGTCGCCGCCTGCGAGATGGCACAGCCGCTGCCGTCGAAAGCCCCGTCCGTAAGGATGCCGTTGTCATCAAAAACAAGGGACAGCTTTATATCATCGCCGCAGCTGGGATTCACGCCGTCTCTGGTACAGCTGGCCCTCGGCAGCATCCCCCGGTGATCCGGATGCAGATTATGTTCGTTTACGATCTCACGATACAGTTCCTTAAGCTCCAAAGCCGAGCCACCCCCTTACTTTTCCGACGGCCTCCACAAAACGCCGCGCTTCCTCTTCGGTGTTGTAAAAAGCGACGCTGGCCCTGGCCGTGGCACGGAATTCCATCCCGTATCTTTCCTGCAGGTATTCCATCAAAGGCTGTGCACAGTGATGGCCCGCGCGGATCGCGATCCCTTCCTCGTCCAGCACCGAAGCCACATCATGCGGATGACAGCCCGCGATATTGAAGGTGACGATGCCGTGATGATCCTCCGCTTCCGGAGCCCCGTAAACCTGCACCTCCGGGATCGCACGAAGCCCTTCCAGTATGATGCGCACCACTTTTGCCTCCTGCTCTTCGATGGCCTCATATCCGAGCGCTTCCACATAATCCAGCGCTGCTGCCAGTCCCACCGCATCCGCGGCGTTGACGGTCCCCGCTTCAAAGCGGTGCGGCAGCTCCGCATAAGTGGCGGAATCGCGTTTTACATATTCGATCATCTCTCCGCCACGCAGAAACGGCGGCATTTTCTCCAGGAGCTCCCTCTTTGCATAAAGCACGCCGATCCCCATGGGACCCGGGAGCTTGTGTCCCGAAAAGGCATAAAAATCACAGTTGATCTCCTGCACGTCCGTATGCATATGGGGCAGCCCCTGTGCCCCGTCCACCAGAAGCACCGCACCGGCTTCATGCGCCAGCCCCGCCGCTTCCCGTATGGGCAGAGCCGTTCCCAGCACATTGGATACCTGGGCGAGCGCCACGATGCGCGTCCGCTCTCCGATGGCTTCCTTCAGCATTTCTTCTGTGATGCGCCCGTCGTCATCCGGCTCCAGAAAGCGCAGCTTCGCGCCCTTCGCCTGTGCGGCCATCTGCCAGGGAAGCAGATTGGAATGATGCTCCGACACCGAAAGGACGATCTCGTCCCCTTCCTTCAGCGTGGATAAGGCATAGCTGTATGCCACCAGGTTGATGGCCTCGGTGGTATTGCGCACAAAGATGATCTCGGCGTCCTCGCGGGCGTTCAGCCAGCGCGCCACACGATGCCTGGCGTTCTCATAAGCGTCCGTCGCCTGCACGCTCCAGGCATAAAGCCCCCGCAGAGGATTGGCATTATGCGTGGTATAAAAATCCTCAATGGCATCCAGGACCTGCCGCGGCCGCTGACAGGTTGCCGCATTGTCAAAATAGATCACCTCTCCCGATGCGAGGATCGGGAAATCCTTTCGTATCAAAGAAAGATCTTTTTTCATAACTCTCACTCTCCGATCAGGAATCCGGCACTGTCAAAATGCCGTTCATTGCCGCCGGCGCCGATGCTCGTATCCCTCAGATAGGAACCGTCCGCCCTGCGGTAGCGCAGCCCGCGGTCCGTGATCTTCCAGCCTTCCACGGATACGCCGTTCTGTACCGAAGCGGGCTTCAGCGCCGCATACACCTCATCATCCTGGAAATGCCACCACTCGCTGGAGAGTCCGGCAAACCCCACGGAAAACATATATTCCTTCAGCATATTCGCAAGCTCGTTATTGGCCGACTGCGCCGAATGATAGCTCAGATCGTGCATCGCCGTCTGCATCTTCAGCTCTTCGCCGGTATCGGCGCGCTCCAGCGTCAGATCCAGTGCCACGCCGTAATTGTGTCTGGAGCCGGACTGCGCAAGAAATGCGTTCAGTCCGTAGCCGCCTTTGGTCATCAGCTCGCGGTAGGTAAAATCCGCCACCATCTCAGGATCGTATTCGGTACCGTCCGGGAAATAGTAATGCGTGCCTCCCTCTTCATCCACAAGCGTAAACGGCTGTCCGGGCTCGTGTCCTTCTTCCGGTTCTACCGGCTCCCTCTCTTCCATCGCTTCCATCTCTTCGGTCATATAGCGGGGAGTCCTTTCGGCCAGGAAGGTCTCCAGATGCACTCTTTCAAAAGGATCGGCCGGAGCAAAGTTGTCCAGCTGCGCTTCGGTCATATCGTAGATGGCCCGCGTCGTCACGTAGGGCCGGAAGGAATCGTAGATCTTGATGCGGTAGCCGTCCTGCAGCGTCTTCTGCGCCGCCTCGCCCAGACGCTTCGCCACGGGATAGAGCAGGGGTACCAGAAAGCTTCCGTCGGAAAGCAGGACATTTTCATAGCCCACGCATACCGTACCGGAAATGCCGCGCAGTCCGTAGTCATGTGCCAGATAGATCGACGAATAGCTGTTCGTGATATCGTAATCGCACAGATCCCCCAGGTATTCCGGCAGGTTGATCATGCATTCGTCACTGCCGATATAGGCTTCGCCGTATTCCGAGTAGACCTTGAAGCTGTCTCCTTCCTCTTCCATGACACACATGGCCGTGCCCGCCGGGATCGTACACAGGACATTCTTTCCGGCCGCATCGGTGGTGAGCTTCGTCTCCTTTGTCGACCATACCGTCGCATGGAGCGGCGTGATCCCCGTATGTACGCGGAGCTCCGCCTGTACCGACGCCATATTGCCGTAGCTTAAGGAAACCACGCGGAAGCTGTGATAACGGCTGGCTCCGAGGCGCTCTGTCTCGTATACACGCTCATCCCCGGGCTCGTATTCCGCCAGGGTCTCCCATACATTCGTTTCCTCATCCAGCTTCTGCACGCGGTAACCGCGGCCGGCCGTTTCGCTCCAGCGTATGCGGTAACGGTTTTCTTCCAGGGCCTCCTGTTCCAGCACCAGATCCGTAGTGAGCAGGTCATTGCGCCGCAGCGTCACCGTATCATTCAGATCCTCCCAGATCCTCAGATGATCCTCCACACGCTCCGCCCGCAGCAGGAAACTGATCTCTTCATCCTCTCCGGGGACCGGAAAATCCTGATCGTCGCCGAAACGCACCACCATCTCGCCATAGCCGCGTTCCCGCTCATAAAGCGTGGCGTATTCCATCTGCGACACTTCTTCGAGCATACTGTCGGGCTTCATCAGATAGAGATGATAGACATCGTCCGCCCCGCCGCTGCAGCAGACGGTAAGCGTCCGCTTTTCCGGATCCACACGCCATTCCGGCGTATATCGCTCCGGCACACGGAAGGCCGAAGTCAGCTGCAGTGGCAGACCGTCCACCGTACGTACGGACAGGCCGAGCATCTTATAAGCCCTGCGCGGCGTGATCCTCAGTGTCAGCGGCGTCTGCTCCGGCAGATCCGCCGGCAGCATGCACTCCGCTGTTTCCGTTTCCTCATCATAGACCGCCTGCCCTTCCGCATCCTTTCCGGAGAAAAGCTCCACACGGTAGGAAGTGGCCGTTTCCGACGCATTCCAGAACGCATGCCAGCCCGCGTTCTCCCTGCGCAGGGAGACCATGGTATCGGAAGGCAGCTGCGGTGTGATACCGCCGGCGATCCCGGAGGTAAACAGAAAAAGAACCATGAGCAGCAGTACCGAAAGCACCGCCGTCACGATCATCAGCACCCGGTTGCGCATCCGCAGGCTCTTCCTGACGGACCGTGCAGGCTTCGGGTGATTATTTAACTCTGACTGTTGTCTGTCTTCGATCTTCATAGCACTTTCCTGACTGCGGGGATGCGGCGGAGCAGGGCCGTAAGCAGGCCCGATACCACCGTGACCGCAAGGATCAGCAGCACAAAGCTGTATGCTCCCTTATCATAGGGATCAAATTTCATATAACGCAGCACGAGCCGCAGCGGGATCATATGGATCAGATAGATCCCGAAGGTCGTGCTGTCCGCAAAACGCAGCATACGGTGCTCGCCCTCATCTCTCTCCCCCTCCGTTTTCCAGAGGAACGCAAAGATCCCCACCGACTGCAGCACTACGCCCGGCGAGGCATAGGAAGAAAGCATTTCCTTAAATGCCGTATTTCCGGTTCGCCACCAGGCCAGCAGGAAGAGGAAGATGATGACCGTCCCCGCCATGAACAGGATCGATGCGAGCATGCGCGAGACGGCAAGCTTACCGGAAGCGATCCCGTAGCCCATAAAGAAATACAGGGTATAAACGATCGAAAGCTGGATATGGAACTCCACATGGATACCGGCCAGCTCCAGCATCGGCATCAGCGAAAGGAAGATGAAGCAGACCAGCGTAAGGTAGCGGAACATCCTGCCGTCGCAGCCTGCCGCCACCATACGGTAAGCCGGGAGCAGAAGGTAAAGTCCCAGCAGCATATACAGATACCACATATGCGACCAGCTGCTGCCGGTCACGAGACGCTTCAGCGCATCCGCAAAAACGGAGAGCCCGAACTGCTCGCCGTCCATGATCATGTCAAAAATGCGGAAGATAAAGACAAAGACCGCCAGCGCCAGAAAGATGCGCAGCACATACGAACGAAAGATCCTGCCGAGACTCAGCTCACGGGCGGGATCCAGGAGCAGTGCACCGGAAACCATGACAAAAACAGGTACGGCCCACATCAGGCCATACACAAGCATCAGAGACACCCGGCCTTCCTGCAGACTGATCCTGTCCCGGTATATGATCTCGGCGGAGCTCATGGTATGCAGTACCACGATGGCTATGCTTCCCAGTATCCTGAGCCGGGACGCCCCGCTGTTCCATCGACGCTTCTCACCAGACAAGGCCGTCATCTCCTATACATCCGCCGTTCTCTTCCTGCAGAAGTTCCCTGGGGATGGGCGTGGGCGTGATCGTAGGCGCCGCCTGTACTACGGCCTCCTCTTCCTCCACCGTTTCCACATCCTCTGCTTCCTTATGCTCTGCAGGCACGGGCGTAGCCGTGGGCGGTACATAGACCCAGCCCTTCCCTTCCGTCTCTGCATCCGCCGAAAGCACGCCTCCCAGGATCTGCAGCGTAACGGCAAGCACGATCACTACGATAACACCGCTATACTTCTTCATCCTCAGTCCACCATCGGCGCATAATCGGTATAACGCCAGGTACCGCCGGTACCGTAAAAGAACATCCAGCCGTTGTTCCCGGTCGCATGCGCAAACTCGGGATCAAAGACATAGGTCACGCCGTTGATATCGATCTCCACCCAGGAATGCGGGGTAAGCCCTCCGCGCGCAGCCGGCACCTGCCCGTAGATCTGCCGCGTCGGATAACCCAGAAGCCTGGCCATCTCGTAAAAGGTGGCCGCATAAACAAAGCAGTTCCCGCAATGATTGCGGAAACCGAAATCGGCAAACCAGCGGCTGCCCGGAGACCCGTCCTCGGGCATGTCCGGCTTGCCGTGTCCGTAATAGGAAAGCCCCACGGACCAGTTATAGCCCGAGCGCAGATCCCAGCCCACCTGATCCAGCACCTCCGCTGCTGCCGGGTACACTTCCCGGGCTACGGGATCCAGTTCATCCGGGATATACGCAGCGGGCTTTGTCTGCTGAACATTTGCGGTCTGCCTGCGGGGCTGTACGCTGCGCGGATTCGGGCTGGCCGAGTATCCTTCGTCATCGGGACTTAAGGTCACGGACTCATCCGCACAGCCCGGTGCAGCCTGTACGCGCTGCGTTCCGAAAACGCCGCAAACAAACAATACTGCCACAAGGGCAGATATCCTTTTCATGAATACCTCCGATTTTCCGCGCTCACTGCGTGGAGATTTAATTAACATAACTCGTATTCTAGCAGAAAGAGAAAAATCACGCAAGAGTGCAATAATTGCGAGAAAATGTGCAAAAATCTTTGCTGTAAAACTTCTATTCTGCAGGAAAGGACGGCACGCTTGCCGGATGCCTCCGCACATAAGCTCGCGCGTCGCGTCCTGAAACCGACTCGCCTTCGGCAACTCGCTTGCTCGCGCCGATCGTGCGCGAGCTTCGCTCAAACAGTACCTCAGGCGAGATTGGCCGCTCGCGCTTGCTAAGTGCTGCGGCAATGCTGCGCGCTCCGTACCTTTCCTGCATCCTGCAGTCTTACATAATCTCAGTAATCTTCCACACCAAAATATGTATCGAGATACCGCTCCACGGCTGCAGTCAGATCCGCGTCCGGGATGCGCCGGCTCACCTGTCCGATCCTCGAACGGATCATCATCTCTTCGGCCGTTTTACGCGTGATACCGCGGCTCTGCATATAATAGAGCATCTCCGGAGAAAGCTTCCCCACGGTGACCGCATGCCGGCCGCTCATATCCTCTTCCTCACCGAGGATCATCGGTATGGCCTTGTTGACGACATCGTCTCCCATGGCCAGGATGTCCTCTTCCTCATCCCCGAAAGCGCCGGTACAGCCCTTGCGGAAATCCAGCGTCTCCCTGGCGTTCTTTTCGGATCTTTCCTCCATCACGCCGTGGAAGCGCATGGTCCCCTTCGTGTCCTTCCCGCGGAAGCAGTCGACATAATTATAATCCACAAAACTTCCGGAAGGCGCCAGATAAGCCATGCCGGAATCGACCTCCGAGCCTTCGCCCCACTGGTCAAAATAAGCTCCGGCGTATAGTCTTCTGCTGCCGAGCTGCATGCTCGTGTATTCCAGCTTTGCGTCTTTTTCAAGCCGCGCTCCCAGATCATCCGCAAAAACAAAAGCCTCCGGCAGCATCTGCAGGCGGATCAGCTTAAGCGACGCGCCTTCTTCGACCCAGGCTCTTGCCACGCTGCCCGCAAAGCCGCTTCCCGGCTCCCCCGTATAGTATTCGATCACGGTCGCTTCGCTTCCGGGCTTCAGATGGAAGACCGCGGAATCCATACGCGCATCCCCGTCCGCATAGCGGTAATCGAAACACAGGCTGATGCCGCGGCCATCGATCTCATACAGCCGCATTCCGGCCCCGCATTCTTTAAGGAGCGCATCCACGCCGCCGCCCATTCCGGTAGGAAATTCCTGGTCCGCCGCACAGGCATACTTGCAGGCGACCACGGCTTCTTTTTCATATCTCAGGCCGTGCTGTGCATACCATGCCTCCGCATCCTCAAGCATGGAAAAGCGCACCGTCTCCGGCAGTTCCGATTCTGCCGGTCCCACGCCGGCAGCAAGGCCTTCCGGCCATATAAGCTCCGCCGCATTGATCTTCTGTTTATTCCAGGTAAGCACCGGCAGGGGATTTACTTTCAGCATCCTGTCCATCAGCCTGTCTCCATTTCCATTTTAATCAGATTGTTCATTTCCGCCGCATATTCCAGAGGCAGCTCCTTGCTGACCGGATTGGCAAAGCCGCTCACGATCATGGCCCTGGCCTCGGTCTCGCTGATCCCGCGGCTCATCAGGTAGAACACCGCCTCGTCGCTGATCCTTCCGATCTTTGCCTCATGTCCCACATCCGCCTGGTCGGTACGGATATCCATAGCCGGCACCGTGTCGGAACGCGATTCCGAATCCAGCATCAGGGAACCGCAGTTGATGGACGCCTTCGATCCTTTCGCGTTCTTCCTGATCTCCACGAGGCTGCGGTAGGTACTGATGCCGCCGCTCTTGCAGATGGAACGCGTATCGATGAAGGAAGTGGTGTTCTTCCCAAGGTGGATCATCTTGGCGCCGGTATCGAGATTCTGTCCCTGCCCGGCAAAGGTGACGCCCGTAAACTCCGCGTGCGAACCGTCTCCCTTCAGCACCGAAGTGGGATACAGATAGGATACGTGCGAACCGAAGGAACCGGAGATCCACTCGATCGTCCCGCCCTCCTCGCAGATCGCGCGCTTGGTATTCAGGTTATACATATTCTTGGACCAGTTCTCGATGGTCGAATAGCGCAGATGCGCATTCTTTCCGACGAAGAGCTCCACACAGCCCGCATGCAGGTTGGCCACATTGTATTTCGGCGCGGAACAGCCCTCGATGAAATGCACATCCGCTCCCTCATCCACGATGATCAGCGTGTGCTCGAACTGCCCGGCTCCCGGCGCGTTCAGCCGGAAATAAGACTGCAGCGGGATCTCGACCTTGCTGCCCGGAGGCGCATAGACAAAGCTTCCGCCGCTCCAGACGGCACCGTGGAGTGCCGCAAATTTATGATCGTTTACGGGGACCAGCTTCATGAAGTGCTCCCGTATCATCTCCGCATATTCACCCTTCAGGGCGCTCTCCAGGTCGGTATAGACCACGCCCTGGGCTTCCACGTCCTTACGGACGTTGTGATAGACCAGTTCGGAATCGTACTGCGCTCCCACGCCGGCCAGCGCCGCCCGCTCGGCCTGGGGGATCCCCAGTTTTTCAAAAGCCGTCCTGATCTCTTCGGGAACATCCTCCCAGCTGGTCTTCATCCCGCTCTTGGGCTTTACATAGGTCACGATATGATCCATATCCAGACCGTCGATGGGCGGCCCCCAGTCCGGGATCTCGAGACTTTTGTAGACCTTCAGCGCATTCAGCCGGAATTCCAGCATCCATTCCGGATCTTCCTTCTCGCGGCTGATCTGCCGGATGACCTCTTCCGTCAGGCCTTCATCCACATGATAGAAATCTTCGTCCCTTTCCTCCTCGCGGAAATCGTAAAATTCACGTTCCCCGGGAGAGATGAGTCCGTCCTTCTTTTTATCTTCCGAAATATCTATGGGCTTGTCCTTGTATTTCTCCGACATTCTTTATCCCTCTGTAACGTACTGTGCATAGCCGCCGCGGTTGATCTCTTCCACCAGGCTCCCGTCCCCGTCCTTTACGATGCGTCCGTTCACGAGGATATGCGTCGCATCCACCTTCAGCGCATCCAGGATACGCGTGGAATGCGTGATGATCAGCAGTGCCCCGCCGTTCTGCAGGTAATGGTCGATGCCTTTGGAGACCGTGCGCACCGCATCCACATCCAGGCCGGAATCGGTCTCGTCAAGGATGGCCAGCTTCGGCTCCAGCATCAGGAGCTGGAAGATCTCGGCCTTTTTCTTTTCACCGCCGGAAAAGCCGACGTTTAAGTCCCTCTCCACATAGGACGGATCCATATCCAGGAGCTTGCAGATCTCTTCGATCTTTTTGCGAAAAGCAAAGATCTTTACGGCCTTCCCCGTGCGCTCCCTCACGGCTCCCCTGAGAAATGCCTCCATGGACAGCCCCGGCACCTCCAGAGGATTCTGGAAGGACAGGAAAAGCCCCCGCCGCGAACGCTCGTCCGCGGAAAGCGAGACGATATCCTCTCCGTCAAAGAATATGCTGCCGCTCAAAGCCTTATATGCGGGATTTCCCATGATCACGTTGCCGAGCGTCGATTTGCCCGCCCCGTTGGGTCCCATCAGAACATGCGTCTCTCCCGGCGCGACCGCCAGATCGATCCCGTGGAGGATCTCCTCCCCTTCGATCCCCGCATGCAGATCCTTTATCTTCAGTATCTTTTCATCCATAATCTTTTCCTTTCCCCCGTCTCTTCCGGAAGACGGTTTCATGTGACTAACAGCTGATTATATCCGAAGATCCCATGTAAGTCAAGACCTAGTCCGTCGATAGATTTTTCATTCCTCCGAAGGCTCCGGCTCCGCGAGAAATGACACCATCTGAAGCTCGTCCCCCACCTCCAGATAGATCACCTTCTCCTCGTTATCGTAGGCATGCAGCACCACGCGGTCCCCCAGGAGTACGAGCTCGGTGGCGTACCAGTAGCCCGCTTCCCGCAGCGTGCGGCTTTCCGCGGTCCCGCTCTTCACATCCACGCGCACGAGCCTTTCCCCGTCCTCCGCCGTAAAGTAGCAGTAAGACCCGGTAAACAGGACATTGTAGGTATCTCCTTTTTTCCCTTCATATTCATCCGCAACGATGCGCTCTTCGCCCGTCCATACGTTCATCGCCCGCAGGGATATGCTCTCACGGTCGTAATCGTAGACCACGTAATAGAGATATTCCTCACTGTAGCGCACCATATCGCACTCACGCGCGTAGGCATCCCCGCTGCGTATATAACCCAGATCCTCGCCGCTCTCCGCGTCCAGCAGTTCCCAGCTGTCCCCGTCGTAAAGGTATACCCGCCCGCCGTCCACTTCATAACCGTAGACCACGCCTTCCCAGAGCGTACGGCGCACGCCGCCCGGCACCAGACGGACCAGGCGCTGGTAATCCGTGTAATAGATCACGCCGTCCGACACACAGAAATCCTGTACATTATCCTGCACCAGCAGTGAGGACGTGCGGTTTACGGGATCCATACGGTAGAGTTCGCTCTGCCCTCCCGGCGTGTTGAGCACATAGAGCAGATCCTTTCCGAAGGCACCGAACACGCCCACGGTACTTCCGGCCGGCGGCTCATAGAGGAGCTCTTCGCTCCCGCTTCCGTCCAGCGGGCGGATATAGAGCGCATTATGGCTGCCGTCGCCGCGCTTGATCACCATATTCCCGCCCAGCTGTATGACATTCCACTGTTCACGCGTATTGGCCGATGCGGAAAAATCCACCTCCTCGCGGCAGAATACCGTGGGATCTCCGGCCGCCCCCCAGGGTCTGGCTTCGGCGTATTCCTCCAGCCGGAAATGGTCGTCCAGCACGGCCTGCACGGGAACCGTCACACGTTTTGCCTGCTTGGCCTCTCCCCAGCCCGAATCGTAGATGCAGCCTTCCTTATCGTTGATCGCGGCATAAATGGTATAACTGCCGCCCTGGTGGAGATTGCCGAAATAGAGCTCCTGGTCCACTCTTATCTCCGCTTTGAAATACCGGGGTGCCGAAACGGCATCCAGCACCAGTTCCCCGCCGGTACCGGGCAGTTCCGTCGCATCCAGCTCGCGTATGCCCGCCGCCCCGCGGATATAGTTTTCCGTCTTTTTGCCTATGAAATAAAAAGCGCCGTCCGCCGTAAAATACCAGACGCCGTCCGCCGATTCCCAGCCGCTGCCGGAAAGACGGCTCTTTTCCTCTGCTTTTTTTTCTTCGATCTCTTCCTGTATGGCACTCTGCACCGCGTCATCGTAACGGCCGCGCAGCGGAAGCTCTCCGCCCCGGAACCATTTAAAACAAAGGCTGCCCAGCAGCAGCACATCCGCTGCCGCCGCCAGCCCCAGCGCCATCACCCATATGAAAACCCGTTCTTTTCCGGAACTCAATTGTTTTCCTCCGGGAAGAGCATACGGAAGCTCTCCATCAGTTCCTCGCTTTTCGAAAGCAGCAGTTCCTCATCCTGTTCGGTCAGGCCGTGGATCTCGTACAGCAGCGTAAATTCCGGTTCGGCCGTCGCCGTAAAACGCAGCGCCCCCGCATACTCGTTGATCAGCAGCGGGATCTTTGCGGTATCCACCGGCGCGTTGCGGTCCATCTTCAGGCGGATACGCCCGACCCTGCCCCGGATATCGGTAAAGCACATCGAAGAAGCCTTTGCTTTGAGCAGGGCGATGCGGAGCAGCTTTTCCGCCTGGGGCGGAAGGGTTCCGAAACGGTCGCGCAGTTCATCCCGCATGGCGTCGGCATCCGCTGTATCCTGGATCTGGGCGATCCTCCGGTACAGATCGAGCTTCTGCATCTCATTAACGACATATTCCGGCGGAAGATAGGCATCCACATCCAGATCGACGGTGCAGACACTCTCCTTTTTCTCCGTGATCCCGCGCTCCTCACGGACGGCCTCCTCCAGCATCTTGCAGTAGAGCTCGTATCCCACGCTTTCGATATGGCCGTGCTGCTGCTTCCCGAGCAGCGTTCCCGCGCCGCGGATCTCCAGATCCCGCATGGCGATCTTGAAGCCGCTTCCCAGCTCGGTAAATTCCCTTATCGCAGTCAGCCGCTTTTCCGCCACTTCCCTGAGCACCATGTTGCGGCGGTACATTAGGAAGGCGTAGCTGGTCCTGTCGGAACGGCCCACGCGCCCGCGCAGCTGGTAAAGCTGTGCAAGACCCATCTTGTCCGCATCATGGATGATCATCGTGTTGACATTGGGGATATCGAGGCCGGTCTCGATGATGGTGGTGGAGACCAGTACATCCAGCTCGCGGTGGATGAAGGCGATCATGATATCTTCCAGCTCACGCTCGTTCATCTGCCCGTGGGCAAAGGAAACCCGGGCCTCCGGGACCAGGGCCGCGATCTGCGCCGTGATGTCCTGGATGCTGTCCACGCGGTTATATACGTAATAGACCTGCCCCTCGCGCGAAAGCTCGCGGTTGATGGCCTCGCGCACCATTTCTTCGTTATACTCGCAGACAAAAGTCTGGATCGGCTGGCGGTCCCTGGGCGCCTCCTCCAGAAGGCTCATGTCCCGGATCCCCACCAGGCTCATATGCAGTGTCCTCGGGATCGGGGTGGCCGTCAGTGTCAGCACGTCCACCGTATCCTTCAGCTGCTTGATCTTTTCCTTATGCGCCACGCCGAAACGCTGCTCCTCGTCGATGACCAGCAGGCCCAGATCCGCGTATTCCACATCCTTGGAAAGCAGCCGGTGCGTGCCGATCACGATATCCACGAGTCCTTTCTTCAGATCGGCCAGCGTCTTCCGGATCTCCCCGGGCGTACGGAAACGCGAGAGCATCTCGATCCGTACCGGATAGGCTGCCATACGCTCGCGGAAGGTATTGTAATGCTGTTCTGCAAGGATCGTGGTGGGTACCAGATAGGCGACCTGTTTTCCTTCCTGCACGGCTTTAAAGGCGGCGCGGATCGCCACCTCGGTCTTTCCGAAGCCCACATCCCCGCAGATCAGGCGGTCCATGATACGCGTGCTCTCCATATCGTCCTTGGTGCTGCGTATGGCCTGCTTCTGGTCTTCCGTTTCCTCGTAAGGGAAGAGTTCCTCGAATTCCTTCTGCCAGACGGTATCCGGTCCGTAATGGTATCCGCGCCGCTGCGTCCTCAGAGCATACAGCTCCACCAGCTCCTTTGCGACGCCCCCGACGGCTTCGCGCACCTTTGCACGGGTGCGGTTCCACTCCTGGGTACCGAGCTTGTTGAGCTTCGGCTTCTTCGAATCCTTGTCCGCATAGAGCTGCACCATGTCCAGCGAGCTGGCGAGCACATAGAGATTGCCGCCGTCCCGGTACTCGATCTTCATGTAGTCCTTCTGGACATGCTCCACTTCGACCTTTTCGATGCCGCGGTAGACGCCGATCCCGTAGTTTTCATGAATGACAAAATCGCCGATATGCAGGTCGGCGCTGGACGAGATCTTTGTCCCGCCGGAATATTTCGGCCGCTTGCGTCTGCTCTTGTGCTCCGAACCGAAGATATCGGTCTCGGCGATGACGATAAAACGGACATCCGGATAGGAAAAGCCCTTGCGGATACGGCCGTAAAAGGTCATGATCTCGCCGGAACGGAGCCGGTGTTCTTCATTTTCCGTATAAGCGGCCACCACGCCCTGCTCCGTCAGATCCTCGGCCAGACGGCGCGCACGGGTACGGGAAGCCGAGATGATCAGTACGCGGTTTCCCTCTTTTTTCAGTTTTTTCAGACTGTCCACAAGGGTAGGAAAACTGCCGTTATAGGACGAGACCGTACGGCTGCCGATCTCGATCCGTCTCCCTTCCCCGAAGAGGCCTGCCGGCGCATCCATGACCGAAAGCTCCGCGCTCCCGAGCCCTTTCAGCGAGGCCAGCATCTCTTCCCAGCTCTTCAGCAGCCCGGTCTGGCCGGGCAGCACATAGCCCTTCTCAAGACGGTGGGACATGCTCTCGGTAAATTCCAGGAGCACCGCATCCGCATGTTCTTTCAGGCGCGCGGGTTCGTCAAAGAAGACCAGGGGCGGCTCTTTGTACAGCGAAAGAAAACTGCCGGTTTCTTCCTTTCCGTAGAAATAATGGAGATAGCTTTCCAGATTGACATTTCCCACGCCGTAGAGGAGCAGCTGTTCCAGTTCCTCCAGCTGCATACGGATACGGTGGGCTTCTTCGCTTTTGGACTGGTCGCGGAAAAAGGCGATCTGCTTTTCCGCTTCCTTACGGATACGCTGATAGCCTTCGTTGCGTCTTCCCTCGCTCAGGATCAGCTCGCTCGCCGGATAGATCTCGTGCTCCGTAAGCTCCTCGATGGAACGCTGGCTCGCGGCGTCGTAGCTTCGGATGCTCTCCACCTCGTCCCCCCACAGTTCGATACGTGTGGGATTTTCATCGATCAGGCCGTATACATCAAGGATGCCGCCCCGAATTGAAAACTGTCCCGGCGATTCCGCCTGATAGCTTTTCTCATAACCCATGACCGTGAGCTGTATCGCCACGGCATCGATATCCAGGATACCGCCCTTCCGGATATAGAGGCAGTTATCGTTCAGTACCTGCGGGGGAAGACAGTCCGCAAGCAGTGTATCAATGGTCGTGATGACGCAGGCCTTCTCTCCGGATGTAATGCGTTTGAGCACGCGCAGACGCTCGGTCGAACTCTCGCGCCCGTTGATATCCGCCTCATAAAAGATCAGATCCTTGGCCGGATAGACCAGCACGTCACGGTCATAGATGCGGTATTCTTCCGCCAGTTCCCGTGCCCTGCGTTCCGACCAGGTAAGGATCAGCGGGCAGGCGATCCCCTCGCACAGAGCACTGACCATATGCGGCTTTGCGGCATCCGCACAGCCTCCGGCCAGTATCCTTCCTTTTCTTTTCAGTTCCTCCCTTGCGCCGCCAAACCATGCAAGCTCCTCCAGGGGGGCGTGCAGTATGTTCATTCCTTTACTCCCGCGCTTTTGGCATTATATACATTCATCGCAGCTTCCACGCCGCGGCTTATGATCATTTCCACGGCGTCTGCCGCCCGTACGAAGGCGTCCGCCAGCAGTACCTGCTCCTCCGCAGAGGGCCTGCCCAGCACATAATCCGCCAGATCCCAGCCCTTCGGCTTTTCCCCGATACCGACCCGTATGCGCATGAACTGCTCACCGCCCAGCATCTTTATGATGCTCTTCATGCCGTTGTGTCCGCCTGCGCTCCCGCCGGGCCGGACACGGATCTGCCCCGGTGCCAGGCTGATGTCGTCATAGATCACGATCAGCTCCGAAAAGGGATCCACTTTAAAATATTCGCACATCGAGCACACACTCTCGCCGCTCAGGTTCATATAGGTCAGCGGCTCGGCAAGGATCACACGCTCGCTGCCGATCCGCCCTTTTCCGTACAGTGTCTTCATCCTCTGTTCGGAGGCATTGATATCATGGCGCTTTGCCAGCTCCGTGATCACGCTGTAGCCCATATTGTGTCTGGTACCGGTATATTCTTTTCCGGGATTTCCCAGTCCCGCGATCAGGTACATTTCTTCTTCCTCTTTCATCCGGCAGTTCCGCTACGGAAACGCCGCAAGCTGCCGTTTCCGTATCTGCCGTAAATACGCAACAAAGTGCCCGCATAAGGCGGGCACTCCTCTGTTTTCAAACTTTTTTGCTGCCGCCTCAGCGGCACTGTGAACGCAGCGCTTTCCGCGGAAGGATCACTCTGTCGGCTCTGCGGCCTTTTCCTCCGCAGCAGCTTCTTCTGCGGGTGCTTCTCCTGCCTCAGTGGCTTCTTCTGCAAGTGCTTCCGCTGCTGCTCCGGCTGCTTCCTCTGCAGGTGCTGCTGCTGCTCCGGCGGCTTCTTCTGCAGGTGCTTCCGCTGCTGCTCCGGCGGCTTCTTCTGCAGGCGCTGCTGTCGCAGGCGCTTCCGCTGCATCTCCGGTCTTCTTCAGACCGGCCTCCATGCGCTCGATCTCTTCTTCCAGCGAACGGATCTGTTCTTCATTCTCACTGATCCAGCCGCTTATCTGCTCACGTTTTTCTTCATTCTGCGTGGTCTGCACACGCTCGCGCAGCTTTTCGAGATTCAGGCTCAGGTTTTCGATCCGCTTGCGTCTGCGGGCGATCGCCTCCCTGGTATTTTCCATCCACTGCTGATGGCGGCCGGCATCGTTCTGCCGCTTGCCCTGCCAGTACGCATCCTGTGCTTCACGCAGCTGCTTCCAGAGTGTCTCCTCATCCCTGCGGCCTGCGGAACCGATCTTTTTCCAGTCCTCGTTGATGGCACGCATACGGTCTGCCACGGTCTGGCTGTAATCTTTGGTCTCCGCATATTTCTGCGCTTCCGCGATCAGTTCGCGCTTGGCATTGCGCCGCGCACGGTTCTCCGCGTCACGTTCTTTCCTGGCGGCGTTACGGCGCTCATAAAACTCGTTACGGATCCTGCGGAATTCCTCCCAGAGACGGTCATCCTCTTTCCGTCCGGCGCTTCCTGCCTCTTTCCAGCGGGCAAGCAATTCTTCCAGACGCTGGTGGGTGGCTTCCCAGTCCGAGGATCCCGCCGCCTCGGCAGCTTCTTTGATCAGCTGCTCTTTGCGCGCGATCCGCTCCTTCATCTCTTCCTCAAAATGAAGATGCTTGCGGTCGTAGAAACTGTGCTGTGCTGCGGAAAACTCTTCCCAGAGGCTGTCGCTCTGTTCCCCGGAACGGCCGGTGTGTTTCCACTGCTCCATCAGCTCGCGCATCTGTTCGGTCGCGGCGTTCCAGTCCTCCACTTCCTGCAGGGACTGCGCCTTGCTGATCAGCTCGCGCTTCTTTTCCACGCTTTCCTTTTCCGCGGCATAGCGCTCTTCATTCTTTTTGTTCCGGCTTACGAGACTGCCGTGCTGTCCCTTCAGCTCACGCTCACGGGGCGTGTTCCGGTCCGGAAGCTTTTCAAAGCGCTCCAGTACCGCCTCCGCCGCCTTCGTATCGTAATTGGCCGGCTGCATCAGCTCACGGGCTTCGTCAAGGATCGCTTTCTTTTCCCTGATCTCCTCTTCCAGCGCCTTCAGCGGATCTTCGCATTCCCGGTCTCCGTATTCCACGGCACCGCCTTCCGAGGCCGGATGCTGCCAGAGCAGCATGCGGTATGTGCCCTCCGTTTCGATGGCCATATAAAGGCCATGTCCGTCTTCCGCATCCTTTTTCGGTACACAGGGATTGCCCTCCCCGTCCTTTGCGCCGTAGAGAACTTCTACGATACGTGCGCCCGATACATAATGTACCCTTTCATGGATCTGTGCATTCGGATCGTCAAACTCCGGTATCCCGTTATAAGTGCTCATATTTACTCTCCATCCTGCCGCAAGATGCGGCTCTCCCCCTGTGCTCTTACGTTCTGTCCGCAGCCTTTCCGATCCGTTTGCGGAGATCGACGATATCTTTCAAAAGACCCGCCGGTTAAGGCGGGGCTTTTGAGATTACTGCGGCATCTCGTCATATGCCTTCAGGATCCTCTGCTGCAGTTCATCGCGTGTTGCCGAGTTTATCGGATGGGCGATGTCCTTGTAGGTCCCATCCTGAGCCTTCCGACTCGGCATAGCGATAAACAGACCGTGATCGCCCTCGATAACCTTGATGTCGTGTATCACAAAGCAGTCTTCGATCGTGACGGAAACAACAGCCTTCAGCTTGCCCTCCTTGTCCACTTTACGGACACGTACGTCTGTGATGGTCATGCTGTCAACTCCTTTCCTTCAGATAGGTTTTTCCTATCCTAATTGAATTACAACTGCTACCGTACCGTCATGTTGTCAATTCGTCGAAGAAGTCTATGATACTATGTATTCAGTTGCGTGTGAGACTGTCCAGATGCTGTCATGACTACGGTTTGTCGCTGCAGCGGTCGAGGTATTACTTCTCTTTCTGAACAGGAGCTACCTTCTCAGGCGAGAACGTGATCCTCAGATCACATATCTCTCATTTTTTTCGACAACGATCTTGATCCCATCCTCTCCTTTGTGTGATGAATTGGCTCGTATCGTCCCTCGGGCCTCTACAATGCAGTTTTCGATGTAAGTGTTGTCGCCAATGTACACATCATTAAGGATGATGCTGTTCTTGATCGTACAGTTGTTCCCCACAAATACCTTCTTGAAAATGACGGAATTCTCCACTGTGCCGTTGATGATGCTGCCGCTCGCGACCAGGCTGTTCCTCACACTAACCCCCACATTATACTTGGCCGGAGGCAGATCATCGATCTTGGAGTAGATATCCGGATACTGCTTGAAGAAAAACTTCCGTATCTCGGGATTCAGGAAATCCATGTTCGTATCATAGTAATCCTGGATCGTGGAGATGTTCTTCCAGTAATCCGTCATCTTGTATGCGTAGATCCGCTTGATGTCCTTGTAGCGGATCAGTATATCATTTACAAAGTCGTACCGGTTTTCCTGCGCCGCCTTTTCGATCATCTCTACCAGCTGGCGCCGGCGGATGATATAGATCCCGCAGGAGATGGTTTTTGAGTTCGCCTTTACGGGTTTTTCCTCAAATTCGGTGATGCGGCCGTCCATGTCAGTCTTCACACAACCGAAACGTTCCACATTTACCTTGTCACCAACTTCCTTACATACTACCGTAATGTCCGCCTTTTTGTCAATATGATATTCCAGTACCTTATTGTAGTCCATTTTATATACACAATCACCGCTTGCGATGACCACATAAGGCTCATGGCTGTCCTTGATGAAATCCAGATTCTGTGCGATGGAATCGGCGGTTCCGCGGTACCAGTCGGAATTTTCGATGGTACGTGTGGGCGTGAACACATACATGCCGCCCTGCTTACGTCCGAAATCCCACCATTTGGAGGAACTCAGGTGCTCGTTCAGGCTTCTTGCATTGTCCTGCGTCAGCACTGCCACCTTCTGGATATGGCTGTTTGTCATATTGCTCAGGGCAAAATCGATGCTGCGGTAACTCCCCGCGACCGGCATGGCGGCTACTGCCCTGCGGCTCGCCAGTTCTCCCATCTTGCTGTGTTTCATTCCGCCGCCTGCCAGGATGATTCCCATAGCTCTCATATCAGTTGCCCTCCTTTATCAGAGATTTTCCGCTGGCCAGCGTCTTTTCCGGATAATCGGAAGGCTCGGTCTTGCCGAAGATTACGGTATTCTTACCGACCGTCACACCCGCGGGCACTACGGTGTGCTCGCCGATGCATACCAGACCGTGATTATAGATCCGGGGATCCGTCTCGTTTTCCGCTTCCTCGCCCACGCCGGTCTTTACCCCGTCCTTCAGCACGGTGTTCTCCGCGATGATGGTCTTGTAGATCTCGCAGTTCTCACCGATCACCGTATCGTTCATGATGATGGAATCTCGGATCACGGTACCCTTGCCGATCTCGACATTGCAGCCGATGATGGAGGAATAGACCTCGCCGTATACCGTCGCCCCTTCACCGATCAGGCTGCGCTCCACCACGCCCTCATTGGCGATATACTGGGGAGTGAGCGTATCGGACTTGGTGTAGATCTTCCAGTATTCTTCATACAGATTGAATTCCGGAACGATGTCGATCAGCTCCATATTGGCTTCCCAGTAGGAATGCAGGGTTCCCACATCCTTCCAGTAGCCGTTGTATTCATAAGCATAGATCGGCGACTGGTTCTGGTGCACGTAAGGGATGACGTGTTTTCCGAAATCCAGGGCGGGCTGGTCGGCCTTTGCGATCAGCGCATCCTTCAGCGTCTTCCAGTTGAAGATATAGATCCCCATGGAAGCCAGGTTGCTGCGGGGCTTCTCCGGTTTCTCTTCAAAATCCACGATCCTGCGGTTTTCATCCGTGATCACGATACCGAAGCGCTTTGCCTCCTCCAGCGGCACGGGCATCACGGCCAGCGTGACCTCTGCCCCGTTGCTCTTGTGGAAGTCCAGCATCACTTCGTAATCCATCTTGTAGATGTGATCTCCGGAAAGGATCAGCACGTAATCCGGATTGAAGCTCTCCATGTAATCCAGATTCTGGTAGATGGCATTGGCCGTACCGGTATACCACTCGCTGTTTGTGCTCTTTTCATAGGGAGGCAGTACCGTCACGCCGCCCACATTACGATCCAGATCCCAGGGAATACCGATACCGATATGCGTATTCAGCCGGAGAGGCTGGTATTGCGTCAGCACACCCACGGTATCTACGCCGGAATCAATGCAGTTGCTCAGCGGAAAATCGATGATACGATACTTCCCGCCGAAGGACACTGCAGGTTTCGCCACCTTTCTGGTCAGAACTCCCAGCCTGCTCCCCTGGCCACCGGCCAGCAGCATGGCTATCATTTCTTTCTTTACCATGTGATCACCTCGTAGCTTTCAGTATTTTTGTAACCCCCGGCACCCTATGGTTTCTGCCGTGTGAAGATCTGCGGGGTTTTCGTAAACCATTTCCCCCGAAAATCTATTGTGTATTATATCACAGAGAAATCGGAAAGTGAACGATTATTTTTAGGCATTTTCACAAAAACTCTCCTGCCGTCGCCCACAAATATGCACAAGAGTGTATCCCAATGATTAACATAATTTAGCTATTTTTATTCTCTGCTCATATAGTATAATAAGAAAGGTTTCGGCACGGCCCGGGTAACGGTCCGCCGGCCGCAGCCATTGATACGGGAATTTCCCGGGCTTTTCACGCCCGGCCGGAATAAGGACGGAGGACAAGAGACAAATGTACGAGATCGATTTTCACAAGCCCGTGCGGGTTCACTTCTGCGGTATTGGCGGCGTCAGCATGAGCGCGCTTGCGGAACTTCTTCAGTCGGAAGGTTTCCGTGTGAGCGGTTCGGATATGAACGAATCGCAGATGACCCGGCAGCTTGAAGAAAACGGGATCACGATCCATATCGGCCAGAGAGCGGAAAACATCAGCGACGACATTGAACTGGTGGTATATACCGCCGCCATCGCCGACGACAACCCCGAACTTTCGGAAGCACGCCGCCGCGGACTCCCCGTGATCAGCCGTGCACAGCTTCTGGGACAGCTGATGAAGAACTACCGCAGTCCGCTGGCCATCGCCGGTACCCACGGAAAGACCACCACGACCTCCATGATCTCCGAGGTGCTGATGGCAGCCGGGACCGATCCCACGATCCATGTGGGCGGCATCCTCCCGAGCATCGGCGGCAATCTCCGCATCGGCGGCCGGGAGTACTTTGTGTCGGAAGCCTGTGAATATACCGACAGCTTCCTGCAGTTCTTCCCCCGCATCTCCGTCGTCCTGAACATCGAAGAGGATCATCTGGATTATTTTGCCGACATCCATGCGATACGCAGCTCCTTCCGGAAATTCATGGAACTGCTGCCGGAAGACGGCCTGCTCATCATAAACGGCGATATCGCCGGTCTTGACGAACTGACCGGCGGCCTGCGCTGCCGCGTCGTCACCTTCGGCACCGGCGCCTCTTCCGATTATTCCCCCGCGGACATCTCTTTCGATGAATGCGGCCGCGGACAGTACCGGCTGGTGCACGGCGGGGAGGACTGCGTGGTGAAGCTCGGCGTGGTGGGCATGCACAACATCCTGAATTCCCTGGCAACACTGGCGGTCACGGATGCACTGGGCATCAGCCGCGATACCGCGCTGGAGGCCCTGAGCACTTTTCACGGGGCCGCAAGACGTTTTGAATTAAAAGGAAAGCTGGGCGGCATCACGATCATGGACGACTACGCCCATCACCCTACCGAGATCCGCACCACCCTCACGGCCGCGCTGAAATATCCTCATAAAAAGCTCCGCTGCGTATTCCAGCCCCATACCTATACCCGGACCAAAGCGTTTCTTTCCGATTTTGCCGACGCCCTGTCCCTGGCGGATGAGGTGATCCTGGCCGACATCTATGCGGCCCGCGAAAAGAACACCATCGGGATCTCCTCCCGTGACCTGGAAGCGCTCATGAAGGAAAAAGGCTGTAATGTCTGCTATTTTCCGTATTTTGACGATATCGAGAACCATCTCCTGACACATGCGGAGGACGGCGATCTGATCCTCACCATGGGTGCGGGCGACATATACAAAGTCGGGGAAAAGCTGCTCGGGACCTGATCCCGGAAAAAATTTTTACACTTCTTTTTGTGCATATCTTTTCCGCTTTGGCGGCTGTTTTTCACCCTCCCGCCCCCACTTATCCACAGCATTCACAATCGCGCAAAGCCGCATTGTATAAGGACTTGTGGACAGCGCTCTATTGATTTTCCGCCTTCAGGTGCTATACTTCTCTATGCAATCCCGGAGAAAAAATAAAGAAGGATCGGAAGCCTAGAATGGACGCTATCACACTCAGCATGGATGACAGCAATATGACGCTGCTTTCCAACTCTTTTATTGACTTTTACATGAAGGATGCGAACGACGCGCAGATCAAGCTCTATCTTTATCTGCTGCGTTCGGTATCCCGCAAGCGCACTACGGATCTTTCCCAGCTTGCCGACGTGCTGAACTATTCCGAAAAGGATATCCTGCGCGCGCTGAAATACTGGGAGAGAAAAGGCGTACTCTCTCTCCGCTACGACCGCGGCAGAAAAGCCGCCGGAGACGAGTATTATACGGAATCCCTTCTGGGGATACAGCTGGAGCATCTGGGCGACAGACGCCGGAGCACGGCCGTCCGCAGCTACACCCATGAAGAGCCCGCAGCGGAGGAAAGCACTCCTCTCCGCAGCGGGAGCAGCGAAGCCGGCAGAAGCCGCCTCCCCGAAACGGACAGCGCGTCAGAGACCGCCGCACCCGTTCCGGATGCGGAGACCGCCAAGCAGGGTTACAGTCTGGATGACCTGCGCAGCTTCAAGAATTCACCGGAGACCTCCTGGATCCTTACCGCTGCCCAGCAGTATCTCGGCAAGCCCTTAAGCCCGACCCAGATCCGCAGCCTTCTGTATTTTTATGATGCGCTGTCCCTTTCCGGCGAGCTGATCGATTACCTTCTGCAGTATTGTGTCGAAAAGAACCAGACGGACTTCCGTTATATCGAAGCGACCGCGGCAGGCTGGGCCGAGCGCGGCATCCGGACCGTTGAGCAGGCCCGCCATCAGGACGGTGTTCCCGATAAGGAAGTACGGCATATCATGGATCTCCTCGGGCGCAGCGGCAGCCCCGCTCCCCAGGAAAGACGTTTCATCAACCGCTGGCTCAGCATTTATGCTTTTCCGATGGATATCATCGAAGAGGCCTGCGGACGAGCCGTCCTCGCGGTGGAAGCCAACCGTTTCCCCTATGTGGAGACCATACTGAAGCAGTGGCACGACCGCGGCGTACACAGCATGGAGGATGTACGTTCCGCCGACGAAGCTTTCCGGAACGGCCGTGAGCAGGAACGCGCGCGCAGCACCGACACCGGCCGGCCCAAACGGGCTGCTGCTCCCAAAGACAGCAGTTCCTCCTGGAATATCGAGCAGCAGGACTACGATTTCAGCGAACTCGAGAAAAAACTGGTGGATAATATCTGATCTATGGCACTGACGAACGAGGAATACGAAAAGATACGAAGGATCTACGAGGAACGGCGGCGCCGGGATGACTATGAACTTGTGGCAAGGAAGGAAGAAGTCGCCCGGCGGATCCCGAAATACCGTGAGCTGGAGGAAAAGATCGCCGACCTTTCCATGGAGTGCAGCCGCGCACTGATCTGCTCCGACAGCGCTGAGGAGCGCCGCAGGCTGATGGACAATCTCCATGCGGAGGTACTCACACTGCGCCTGGAGAAGAAACGGCTGCTGGAGGAGAACGGTTATCCCCGCGATCATCTGGACGGCGTATGGCAGTGCCCCAAATGCCGGGACACCGGTTTCATCGACGGGGAGAAATGCAGCTGCTTCAGACAGCTCGAGATCGATTCCCTTTACGATGCCTCCCGTATCCGGCTGATCCTGGAACAGAACAATTTTTCACTTCTTTCCTATGATTACTATAAGGGAGAAGATCTGCGCTTTTTCCAGGAAGCGGTGAGGAACTGCCGCGAATTCATCGACAATTTCCGTGAGGACTACCGCAATCTCCTGCTCTACGGCACCGTCGGTACCGGTAAATCCTTCCTTTCGGGCTGCGTGGCAAAAGAACTGCTGGACAAAGGCCATTCCATCATTTATTTCAGCGCACAGCAGCTGTTCCAGTCCATATCGGCGCTTTATTACGATCATGACAAATCGGAGCTCAACAGTCTGTATGAACGGATCTACGGTTCCGACCTGCTCATCATCGACGACCTCGGAACCGAAATGGTGAACGAATTCACCCGCACCCAGCTGTTTACGGTACTGAACGAAAGAGCACTGCGGCGCAATCCCGTCATCATCTCCACGAATCTGGATCTTGAAAATATACGGCGCATCTATTCCGACCGGCTTTTTTCCCGCCTGGCCGACAATTGCCGGATCTGCCGGCTCAGCGGCAAGGATATCCGGCTGCAGAAGAAGCTGGAAGCAGAATACCTTAAGCCGTAATTTGTAATATCATAATGCACAGTTGAGAGGCTTTTGCCTCTGTTAAGAAAGAGAGGAAAACTTAAATGAGCACACAAAAAGACGAGCTTCGCAACCTGGATACGATCCCCGTGGGATCTCTGGGCATGATCGCCCTGGACGGCTGCCGTTATCTGGGCGAAAAGATCGACCACTATCTCGTGAAGTGGCGTACCGAACGTGAGATGGAGCATGCCGACAATCTTGCATTTACCGGCTACAAAAGAGACAGCTACCTCGTTAAGGCCGATGTCCCCCGTTTCGGTTCCGGCGAAGGCAAAGCCATCATACGCGAATCGGTCCGCGGCCACGACCTTTACATCCTCGTCGATGTGTGTAATTACAGCCTGACCTATTCGCACTTCGGTGCTGTCAATCACATGTCCCCGGATGACCACTATCAGGATCTGAAACGTGTGATCGCCGCACTGGGCGGAAAGGCGAGACGCATCACCGTGATCATGCCCTTCCTTTATGAAAGCCGCCAGCACAAACGCAGCGCCCGCGAGTCCCTGGACTGCGCCATTGCACTGCAGGAACTGGTGAGCATGGGGGTGGAAAACATCATCACCTTTGATGCGCACGATCCCCGTGTACAGAATGCGATCCCCTTAAGCGGCTTCGAGACCGTGCAGCCGGCTTACCAGTTCACGAAAGCTCTCTGCAAGAATATAAAGGATCTGCAGATCGATGCCGGGCATATGATGGTCATCAGCCCGGATGAAGGCGCCATGAGCCGTGCGATCTACATGGCCAACGTCCTCGGACTCGATGTAGGTATGTTCTACAAACGCCGCGACTATTCGCGCATCGAGAACGGCCGTAATCCCATCGTCGCTCACGAGTTCCTGGGTACGGATGTGGAAGGCAAGGACATGATCATCGTCGACGACATGATCGCTTCGGGTGACAGCATGATCGAAGTGGCGCGTGAACTGAAAAAGCGCAAAGCCAACCGCATCTTCTGCTTTACCACCTTCGGTCTCTTTACCAGCGGACTGGAGCGCTTCGACAACGCCGTTAAGGAAGGTCTGATCACCAGGGTGCTCTCCACCAATCTGGTCTATCAGTCACCGGAGCTTCTGGAGCGCGACTGGTACATCAGCTGCGACATGAGCAAATATATCGCCTACCTCATCGACACCCTGAACCACGACACTTCCATCAGCGACCTTCTGAATCCTTCCGAGCGTATCCAGACGCTGATCGCGAAATACAAAAAAGAACAGGAAGAAAATAAATAACGTAAAACCGGGGGTTTGTCCCCCCGGTTTTTTTATTCCTTCCTGTCCCTCGTTCAGCTCCAGAGTTTCTCGGGATATACGCCCTGATCCTTCAGCTTCTGAATGGACTCCATCACGAAAGGCTTATCTTCCTTATAAGTAACGCCGAACCATTTATCCGCGGAAGAAAGCACCTTCACGGAGGCCTCTTTGGCCTGTACCATGCGGCCCACCTCGATGGGGATGAAGCATTCGCTCTTCAGCGGGTTCTTCTCCATCTCCTCGCGGAAAAAGCGTTCCACAGCCGCATCCAGCTTTTCAAAGATCTCCGGCTGGAAGCCCCACATGTTCATGGATACCAGCGTATCCGGCGAGATCTCCGTCCAGCTTGCGCCGTCATCCTGCGTATAGCGGGCGCCCTCCGCCGTTTTTTCGATCTTTGTCAGCTCTTCGATATGGGTAAGATAACCCTCCTCATTCATACGGCAGCAGCCGCGTGCCACGCTCCCGTGCTCAGTAAGGGTATTTTTGAGCTGGTAGCCCACCATGCAGAATGGCAGCAGCCCGGGCGCCGCCGCTTCCGGCTTTGCCAGGAAATCCACAAGCGTACGGTAGGCGCTCACACCATAATAATCATCGGAATTGATCACCGCAAAAGGCTCCTTCACCACGTCCTTGCAGCAGAGGATCGCATGCGCGGTGCCCCAGGGCTTTACGCGTCCTTCGGGGATCTTCACCCAGGAAGGGATACGGTCCTGCTCCTGGAAAACATATTCCACCTCGGTCTTCGCAGCCACGGCATCGCCGATGAGCTCGCGAAAGTCCTTTTCGTTTTCTTTCTTGATGATGAACACGACCTTGCCGAAGCCGGCTTTCAATGCGTCGTATATGGAAAAATCAATGATCTTGTGCCCCTGACCGTCGATGGGATCGATCTGTTTGAGTCCGCCGTAGCGGCTTCCCATCCCTGCAGCAAGTAATACCAGTGTCGGTTTTTTGTCCATCCTGTCGTCCCCCTTTTATATAGTAATAATATTTTATCTATTTGATGCTTACAGCTTGCTTCGTGCTTCGCACTCCCGCATCTCCGCTCCGCTTCGGTCGGTGCCAGCCGTGTGCCACCGGCACACGGCACCTTACGACCATTCGCAGGCATGATCGTCTCATGGATTTTTGACCCTTCTGCATCATAATATCAGAACCCTTCGTTCAATTCAACCGTATGTGAGAGTAAATATTCCTTCCACAGCGGATACATATTTGCCGTGGGATGAATACCGTCCCAGGAATTCTCTGCCGGAAGGCAGCCGTTCTCATCATCAAAGGCTTCATTGATATCGATAAAGATCACCTTTTCCTCTTCCGCCATCTGCCGGAGAGCCACATTGCGCTCGTCGATCCTTCCGTTATCAAAGACCGGATTTCCGGCGCTCACCGCTGCGGACACATGGGTCACCGCATGGATGTAAATGACGGCATTCGGCTGCAGCTCGCGGATCTCGGCCAGCACCTTACGATAGGCATCCGTGAAATACTGCGTATCCCCTCCCACCTCATTGATACCGGTGAGGATATAGACTTTGCCGTACTGCTCCCGCATCAGGCCTTCCCGCACGCTGGCGACCGAAGTATCCGTCTCGGGTGCAGTATTCATCATCCAGAAAATGTTCATGGAGGTCTTCGCAAGAAAATGTCCGTTGCTGATCCCCGCAAAATATGCCACGCCCACCATGCGCGAATCCCCGATGAAAACAGCATCGTCAAAATAGGATTCATCCGCTGTCACGAAGGGCGGCGGCCAGGAGGCTTCGTTTTCCGAGACGCTCTCCGCCTCGCTCTGTGAGAGCGCTTCGTTTTGCGAGACCGCTTCATTCTGTGAGACCGCCCCGTTTGTCCCTTCCGTTTCTCCCTCTTTCTCCGTTACGGCTTCGGCTGCGGAATTATCCGAAGCGCTCGCTTCTTCCTCTTCCGTCTCCGCCTCCGCAGGTGACGGCGCCGCAGGGTCTTCTTCCCTGTCCGCCCCTTCCGTTCCCACAGCCGGCACGGTCTCTCCTTCGGCATACGCTTCCGGCGGCGGCAGGATCATCCCCTCCGCATATCTCATTTCATCCGACTCGTCCGCATTCCAGGGGAAAACACCTTCCCGCAGGGACATCAGCCCCAGTGCCACGTAACGGCCTTCCTTTGCCTCTGCCATGGGCTCACGGTAGCCGTTTGCCTTCAGATAAAAGCCGTAAGCTCCCAGGATCAGGCTGATCACGATGATAAGGATAAAGGTTAGGTTCTTCTTCATATACGATACAGCTCCTCAAAAACGATAATACAGAAACGGATTATCCAGTCCCTGTGCCAGGAAATAGATCGAGCCGAAAAAGATCAGCAGATACAGTATGGTTCCCGGCACCCCGCGCATCACTTTCGACAGCAGCCGCTTGACCGGCGGTATGCAGAGCAGGATCGCGCAGATGAAACACAAAAGATAGGTCTGCCCGTAACGCAGCCAGTCCCCCCTGCTGACATTGGAATTGTAATCCGCCGGAAGGAAGGGGAACAGACGGGTAAAATAGATCCCGAGACGTTTCAGGTCCGAAAGGGCAAATACCGTCCATGAAAGCGGGATCACCAGCAGCATATACGGAACGGACAGGACCGGCAGCTTCTTCAGGCACTTTCCCAGAAAGATCTTTTCCACCATCAGCAGTACGAAAAAAAGCATCCCCCAGATCAGGAAATTCCAGTCGGCGCCGTGCCACAGTCCGGTAAAAAGCCACACAAGAAAGATATTGCGCAGGGTCCGCAGCAGCCCTTTCCTGCTCCCTCCCAGCGGGATGTAAAGGTACTCCTTGAACCAGCGTCCCAGGGTGATGTGCCAGCGGCGCCAGAATTCCGTCGCGGAACGGCTCACATAGGGATCGCGGAAATTATCCGGCAGACGGAAGCCGAGCATGCGTCCCAGCCCCACGGCCATCAGCGAATATCCGTAAAAATCGAAATAGATCTGGAAGGAATACGCCCAGGAGCCCATCCAGGCCAGTGGCGTGGAGATGCTCTCATAGCCCAGGCGTTCCAGTTCGGTCCATAAAAGGCCGATGCGGTTGGCGATCAGCACCTTGGCTCCGAGTCCGAGGATGAAGGTCTTTACCCCGCGGTCAAAATCCTCCGCCTTCACCCGCCGCTCATGCAGCTGTTCCCTCACTTCGGGATAGACCACGATGGGGCCCGCAATGAGCTGCGGGAACATGGAGATATAGGTACCCATGCAGAGGATGTTGCGCTCGGGCGCATATTTCCGGTAATAAACATCCACCACATAGGAAAGCATCTGAAACGTATAGAAGCTGATCCCGACCGGATTGACCAGGCTTACCTCCGGAAGATACGGCAGCTCCACTCCCGCCCACTGTCCCAGGGCAAAGAGCAGCTGATTGATAATGTGCGAAAAAAAGAAAGCATATTTGAACAGGAAGAGCATGCACAGATCAAAGGCGACCACGATCCGGAACCAGCGTTTCCGTCTGCGTTTCCCGACAAGGCTCAGATTCTTTTCTCCGGCGATCCTGTAGCTGAAATAGTAATTGATCAGGATCGAGGCCAGCATCAGGAAGACATAATAGGGTTCGCCGGAGGCGTAAAAAAAGAGACTGCCGCCGAAGAGCACGGCGTTTGCAGCCGTCACATTCCAGCGTTTTCCCATGGGAACCAGGAAGTATAAAAGCAGGAAAACGGGAACAAAAAAATATATGAACTCCAGGCTTGAAAAAACCATAAAAGTCTGCGCTCCTACTTGACGTAGTATTCAATACTATGTTATATTATTTCCATAATCAAATGTCAGACAGACGGCCGGGTGACATAAGCCGGCGCCAGTCAATATCTTATAACGAATAAAAGGAAAAAGCTACAGAAAATGAATAAGATCAGAAAAATTTTACCTTATGGAGCAAGAGCAATGAGTTACGAGATCGTTACCGATTCTTCCAGCAACCTGACACAGGATCTTCTGGAGGCCTACAGGATCCGTATGATCAGCTATATCAGCACGATCAACGGAAAAGAGTTCAGCTGCTTTTCTCCGGAGCGCGATGAAGCGGCTGCCGGAAAGAAGTTTTACAATGCCATGCGTTCGGGTGCGGACGTACAGACCACACTCATCAACGTGAGCCGCTTCACGGACTTTTTCGAGCCCATGCTGAAAGCCGGCCGGGACATCCTTTTCATCTGCATGTCCGGCGGACTCACGGGTACGGTACAGGCCGCCCGCATCGCCGCGGAGGATCTGATGGAAAAATATCCCGGGCGCCGCGTCGTCTGTGTCGATTCCCTTTCCGCCTCCCTGGGCGAGGGGCTTCTGGTCATGAAGCTTTCGAGATTGCGTGCCGCAGGTGCCACGCTGGACGAGGCTGCTGCCTGGTATGAGAAACACAGACTCCGCATGAACCACATCTTCACGGTGGGCAACCTGGTCTACCTGAAGAAGGGAGGGCGCATCTCCGCTGCCGAGGCGCTGATCGGCAATCTCCTTTCCATCAAGCCCATTTTAAAGGCCAATGACGATGGCTGCATCGTTGTACACGACAAAGTCCGCAGCCGCCGCCGTGCCCTGGACTATCTTGTGGAGATGACCAAAGAACGTATCGTCAATCCCGCAGGCCAGATCATCGGGATCGCCCACTGCGACGCATCCATGGAGGCCGACTATATCGCCAACCGTTTCCGCAAAGAACTGCCGGTACAGGATGTGATCGTCCGCTACTACGATCTGTGCACGGGTTCCCATGTAGGCCCCGGCACCATCGCCATCTTCTTCATGGGACAGGATCGCATGAGTAACGGACAGGTCCTGAACAAAGCGATCTGACACGCCGGAATACAGAAGGGGAAGCTTCATATCATACAAAAGAACGGGTACCGCCTCGGCGATGCCCGTTCTTTTCTCCCTATCAGCAAACTTTTCCCGAAAACTTCCTACTTATTCTCCTGACGCTCGATCACCAGGGCGTTCGCCTTGACGATATGCTTCAGTACCTCCCTGATCATCTCTTCCCTGCGGGGCAGATGATCGCAGCTCAGCAATGCCTCGCTGAATTCCTCCGGCACATCGTAGAGCTCAAGGAAATCCCTCAGCTCGCGCCAGTCCGGATTACTGCTCTGTTCTTCGAAGAATTCGGTGATCTCCAGCGCTTCCTTATCGGAAAAGCCTTCCTCCAGCAGAAGCTCATAGATATCCTCGATCACAAGCAGCGGATAACGTTTGAACCAGCGTGCCCGGTATACCTCGACATCCAGATCGTAATCCGCATGAAGCATGGTCACCACATCACACATCTGCCAGAAATTCCTGGGTCTCAGATCCTCCATCAGCTCGCGGGCCCGTTCATCCGTCTGCACGGCCGCAAGATCTTCCCAGGAAAGCCTGCGAAAATCTCTGGGATCCACTCCCTCTTCACTGAGCAATTGATTGATCCAGGTAGAATTGATGCATAATGCACAATATCCTGATTGAAAACAAAGATCACGGATAATGAAACGATATCCCCTGTTTCTCACAAAAATCTCCAATCCCCTCTGCACATGCCCCGTCGGGCACGGTCCCACACATTTACCATATATTGTGGAAACTGAATTTATCAATCACGAAATTTATTATACACGTTTTTCAAAAAAATGGTAGTCTTTTTTTCTATATTTTGTGGTTTTTTTTATTTTTTCCACATCTTATGGATTTTAGTGATAAATAAAGGGCTGCGCGGCCTTCCGGCTCCCGCAGCCCCTGTATTTACAACATCTTGTAGGCGTTAGATTATGTCAACCCTTGCAAAAGCATGTTTTCAGCAGCTTTCGGGCCGTTTTTTTCTCACTCCCTGTAACCGTTCGGATTGTTCTTCTGCCAGCGCCAGCTGTCCTCGCACATCTCGCGTATGCCCTTTTCCGCCTTCCAGCCCATTTCGCGCTCCGCCTTCGAAGGATCGCAGTAATTCTCCGCGATATCGCCGGGCCGCCGCTCGCAGATCTCGTAAGGGATCTTGATCCCGGAAGCTTCCTCGAAATTCTTTACGATCTCCAGCACGCTGTAGCCGGTGCCGGTACCGAGGTTGTAGACCGCAAGCCCGCATTTTTCTTTTATACGGTCGAGCGCCTTCACATGCCCCTTCGCCAGATCCACCACATGGATATAATCCCGCACTCCCGTTCCGTCCGGCGTCGGATAATCGTTGCCGAAAACGCGCAGCTTTTCAAGCTTTCCGACCGCCACCTGCGTGATATAAGGCAGGAGATTTAACGGGATGCCGTTGGGATCCTCGCCGATGAGCCCGCTCGGATGCGCCCCGATCGGATTGAAATAACGCAGCAGAACGACATTCCACTCCGGATCCGCATGCTGGATATCCGTAAGGATCGTCTCCTGCATGGCCTTTGTGGAACCGTAGGGATTCGTGCATTTCTTCACCGGATCGTCCTCTTTTACGGGCACGTGGTCCGGATCGCCGTATACCGTGGACGATGATGAAAAGATCAGGTTCTTCACGCCGTGGCTGCGCATCACATCCAGGAGCACCAGGGTGCCGGAGATATTGTTCTCATAATATTCCCAGGGCTTTGCCACCGATTCCCCCACGGCCTTCAGGCCCGCAAAATGAATGCAGCTCTCGATCTTTTCTTTTTTAAAGAGCTCCGTAAGCCCCGCGCGGTCCCGGATGTCCAGCTTATAAAACTTCACGCTCTTTCCCGTGATCTGCTCCACACGTTTTAAGGACTTTTCCGTGGAATTCGAAAGATTATCGATAACGACCACATCGTAGCCTGCTTCCTGCAGCTCTACGACCGTATGACTGCCGATAAAACCGCTTCCTCCCGTTACCAGTACTGCCATGATCCTTCCTCCTTATCATTGGTTTATACGTGCTCTCTCCCGGAGAGCAGACAGCTCTTTTTCTGTTACGGATCAGCCTCCGTATCTTTATGGCTCAGATCTGATGCTTCACGATCTGGTACTCATCTCCCGCCCGGAAGAAGGGGCACTGCTTTTCCCTTCCCGCCATCATCCGGTACATATCATCCTCGTCGATGCCGTCTTCCTTCACGCAGGAATACTCATCCAGTTCCTCATCATATTCGAAATACATACACAGTTCGCAGCTGTTCATGTCCGCTCCTTTTCCTTTTCCGTCCGCTTTTATCCCTTTCCTTCAGCCGCTCCCCGGAACAGCTTCTCCTCCCGGAAACTCCTTCGCAAAACGCCCGCTGCGCTCCATCCCCGGAAAATCCAGCTGACGCAGCGCCTCGTAGAGCACGATGTTCACCGAGTTTGCAAGGTTCAGCGAACGTGTCCCCGGAAGCATCGGGATACGTATGCAGAATTCTTCATTCTCCTTCAGGATCTCTTCGGGGATGCCTCCGCTTTCTTTTCCGAACATGATGAAATCGTCCGGCGCGAAATCCGCTTCGGTATATACCCGCCGTGCTTTTGTACTGGCCATCCAGATCCTGGCCCCGGGGTGCGCGGAAAGGAATTCCGCGTAATTGATATACCGCCGGTAGTCTACCCGCTCCCAGTAATCCATGCCGGAACGCTTCACGGCGTATTCCGAGAGCTTAAAGCCCAGCGGTTCGATCAGATGCAGCTTTGTTCCGGTCGCCGCGCAGGTCCGGCCGATATTGCCCGTATTGGACGGGATCTCCGGCTGGTGGAGTACGATGTTCATCTTTTCTCCCTCTTCCCGCTTCCGGAATGTGCTTCTTCCTTTGGCGAAGCCAGACGGTTATAGAGCATCACCACATCCCCCTTCTGCAGCCGCAGATCGCCGTTCGGGATCAGCGAACGCCCCCTTCTGCGGACCATCACGATAAAGCTGCGCCGCGAGATATCGAGATCCCTGATCTTCTGCCCGCACCACTCGTGCTGCTCCTTCAGGATCAGTTCCTTAAGATTGACGTTCGGCCCCTCTTCCTGTCCTGCCACACAGAAGACCAGCACGTCCCCTTCCATGAGCTCCTCTTCGCCGCGGGGGACCAGCACCTGCCCTTTCCGCTCGATCGCAGCCACAAAAAAGCTGCGCGGCAGCTTCAGCGCGGCGATCTTTGCGCCCACGCCGTTATCGCCCTTTTCCAGCTTCACCCGGATGAAGTGCACATCCGACTCCGCCGCCTGCTCTGTCATACGCCGCAGTTTTTCATACTGCTCGACGAAACCTGCGGAAATGATACCGGTGGGGATCGCCACCAGACCGACGCCCAGCATCGTGAGCACCATTCCTACGATCTTGCCTGCCACCGAGATCGGGTAAATGTCTCCGTAACCCACGGTCAGCAGCGCCGCCGCCGACCACCAGAGCCCCGAAAGAGCGTTGTCGAATACGTTCGGCTGCAGGGAATGCTCGAGACTGTACATGCACAGGCTGGAAGCCAGCATGAGCATGATGATGATAAAGACCGAGGAAAGCAGGAGCCTTGCTTTATTTTTGATGACCGCAGCGATCACATTGAGCGAATCAAAGTATGCGTTCACGCGGAAAATACGGAAGATCCGCATCACGCGGAAGATACGGAAAGCCGCCACGCCGCTGGGAAAGAAAAACGGCAGGTAGTACGGTAGACAGGACAGGATATCGACGATGCCGTTAAACGAAAAGATATATTTCAACAGCGCCGCCGGTTCACTCAGTTCCGGCCACAGACAGCCGGCCGTCCAGAAGCGCAGGAGCAGGTCAAAGGCAAAGAACGCCACGGTCACGGCCTCGATGGTCAGGAGCACATCCCCGCAGCTGTCCATCGCTCCCTGAAAGGTCATCATTACACCGACCGTCAGATTGATCACGATCACGGCAAAATTCAGGATATCATAGGCACGGCCGATGAAATCCTCATTGTAGCCGACCTCTATGATATCCGAAACCCTTTTCCGGATGCTGCTTTTGGCCTTCGCTTTCCCCACTTCCTACTGATCCTCTCCCGTCAGCATCGCATAAGTCACACCGTATTTGATCGCGATATCTTCCGCATAGGAGCGCCCTTCCGGCGCCGCCAGCCGGAGCTTGAAGGACCGTTCACCGTCCCGGGTCTCCGCCACCAGCGAGGCGGCTTTTGCACCGTCCGACTCCGCATTGATCTCGCCGATCTCCATTGCAAGCTTGTGCATATGCGTATTGTAGATCGTCCGCATGCCGCGCTTCAGGATCGCCTTCACGGCGTCGCGCGCGATATAATATCCCTCCTCAAAAGAGGTCGTTGAAAATGTCTCGTTCAAAAGCAGCAGGCTCTTTCCGCTGCCCGCCCCGTAGATCTCCTTGAAACGGCTGCACTCTTCACCGAGCCGCCCCAGATCCATGGTACTGTCTTCATCTGCCGGGTAATGGGTATAGATGCAGTCTGCCGGCTGAAAAGCAAAAGACTCTCCGGGCACGCAGATCCCTCCCTGCCCCAGCACAAAGAGCTGTCCCACCGCCTGCGTGATCGTTGTCTTTCCGCCACGGTTCGCTCCCGTCAGGATGTAACAGGTATGCTCCTTATCAAAGACCAGATCGTTGGGAACGATCGCGGAAGGCTCCAGCTCGCCGGCCACCGCAAGCTTCAGGTTGTATACGCCTTTCGCCCGCATGCGCAGATCCCCGGACTCTTCCGGGACCTCCGGCGTACAGAATGTATAGCCGCGCTCCTTCAGTTTCTCCATGAACTCCGCCCAGCGGATGTAATACATGAATTCCGGGATGAGCCCCACGATACTGCCGATGCTGAAATTCACATATTTGCTCAGCCCCTGCTCCAGCCTTCTGGTGATCAGGCTCAGCATGCTGCTGATCTCACGGTCAAAGAAATGCGTCACATAACGCGAGCTGTCCTTCTCCGGCGTGGCCGCAAGCGTCCTTCCTATGAGCGGGAGCATCAGCGGATTCCGCTCTGCCGCGAAAACAGCGCCGATCCTTCCGAGTTCCCCGGTAAAATCCGCGGAACTGTTCGTGACCGGGTGAAAGCGCATACTCCCGTTCCACTTGTTTCCGTCCCGTATCCCTTCTTTTGTCGCCAGCGCTTCGGAGAAATTATTCAGAATGCCCGAGCTCTTGAATTCCTTATTGTTCACCGAGATCAGGCCGATACTGTCCACTTCGAAATTCCGGTTCAGATTGACGCCGATGGTCACGCTGCGAAGGTTCTTGACATCCGCCTTCAGCGCCCCGATATCCATTTTGAGCTCTTCAAAAAGAGACTCTTCATGCACTTCCTGGACATAAGCGCGCAGCGCCTTCAATCCGTCCGAATGCACATCGGCATCGTCCAGGCAGTCACGGATCTGCTCCACACTTTTGATGTAATCATCCAGCTCGCTCAGACGGTGCAGAAGTTCCCACAGCCCCACGCGCATATCATGGTCTTTTTTGAAACTCCCGTAATCGTTCAGAAACTGCACATGATCCAGCAGTTCCATCATGCGCGAACGCATCTTCGGCTGGGCCACGATATCACGGAACACGCCGGCACGATACCTTGCGGTCTCCGGATCCGCGGTCATCGTCTTCATGATCGAGGCGATCACGGTACGCTCATTCACCTTCCCGGTGAGCTTTTCGCATATCGTATCCATTCCCAGATCGTGCCAGGCAGTATCCGAAATGACCCTGCTCTCCTGCAGCTCGCCTTCCGGAAAGAGGATACTGATCATTTTCTTCGCCATAACGCCTCCGAATCCGATACCACGGTATTGTTAACATAATACCATTTCTGCCTGTCAGGGTCAAATGCGTTTTGCCCCCCGCCCGTATGCGCTGAGCAGCTTCTCTCTTTCTTCCGAGACCCGCTGCTCCAGTTCCCTGGCGGACATGCGCCGGCAGCTGTTCCCCCAGGCCACGGTCTGCTCCAGACGGTCCGAGGTGGCCACGGTAATGTCAAACTTCTTTCCGTTTTCCGCCGCAAAGCGCTCGATGTACTGGTCCGCAGTCTGCCCTTCCCCGGTATAGACCAGCTGCAGGTTCGGAAGCGACTGCTTCGAACTGCTGCGTCCTTTGATCCGGTAGGCGTCAAACACGAGCAGCACTTCAAAATCCTGCGTCCCCTGGAAATCCGACAGGATATCGATCAGCTTATCCCTGGCGCTGTCCATGTTTTCCGCAGCAAGTTCCTTCAGCTCCTTCCAGGCAAAGACCATGTTGTAGCCGTCCACGACCAGGTACTGTTTTTTCCTCTCCTGCGGCGAAAAGCGGTAAGCGGCGTAGGCTTCGTCAAAATCATATTCCTTCGGAACGCCCCGTCCGTTCTTCCACACGCCCAGGCCCTTCCGCTTTTCATGCTCGGCCTGCACATTGGAATCGCTGTTGGAATAAAACGTCCGGTTCAGGATCGCATCCACTTCATCCGTACCGATCGCCTTCATTTCCCCGCCGCCGGCCTGCTGCTGCCTGGCGCGAAAGACCTGCGCATCGCTTTCCTTCCGTTCATTTTTGTCCGAAAAAGCGTGGTACGCGCTCTCCAGATGCATATAGTCCCACACTTCGTTCCACGGGACCACAAAGCCCGCCCCATGGGCGCAGAAGACGGAATCCGGAGTGTTCCTGAGATCCGCTTCCGGCAGATAGGCCGTTTTTTCGATCACCTCTTCCGCATTGTGACAGGGTCCGTAGGACGACAGCTCCAGAGAGATCTGCCCCATGCCGCCGGTATAGGCTGCCAGATCCTTTGCATAATTCTGTATGCAGCTGACCGGCGCCGTGCCCGTGAGCATCGCCCTCTCCCCGAGGATCTCCGGTGCTTCCACTTTTCCATGCATGTTCTCCACATCGGTCATGGCCCGTCCCACATTTTCCACCGGCAGTTCGATGCGGAAGAAATAATACGGTTCCAGAAGGATGCTCTCTGCCTGCATGAGACCCTGGCGCACCGCCCGGTAAGTCGCCTGCCGGAAATCACCGCCCTCCGTATGCTTCGGATGCGCGCGCCCCGTAAGGATGCGGATCTTCATATCCGTGAGCGGACTCCCCGTGAGTACGCCCCTGTGCGTCTTTTCCCGCAGGTGTGTGAGGATCAGCCGCTGCCAGTTCCGCTCCAGTATATCCTCGCTGCAGAGCGAATCAAAACTCAGGCCGCTGCCATTCTCATCCGGCTCAAGGAGCAGATGGACTTCCGCATAATGCCGGAGCGGTTCGAAATGTCCGACGCCCTCCACCGGCGCCGCAATGGTTTCCTTATAAACGACCGTACCTTCACCGAAGCGTACCGCGATACCGAAACGGTCCTTCAATGTCCGCTTCAGCACCTCCAGCTGCACTTCTCCCATCACACGGAGGCGTATCCCCGCGCGCCCGCGGCCGCTTCGTGCAGCCCCCGGATCTTCGTCTTCGGAAAAAACACGAAGCTGCGGATCCTCTTCTTCGAGGACCCGCAGCTTTGCGAGCAATACCGTATCATCTGTTCCGTCTTCCGCATATACGCGGTAACTGAGCACCGGCTCCAAAAGGACGGGGTTGCTTCCCTTCAGGGCACCGAGCCCCATACCCGCGCTGCTTAAGTTCAGCCCGGTAACGGCGCAGATCCTGCCGGCCTTCAGTTCCGTTACTGTCTCATATTTTTCCCCGGAATAGATGCGGATCTGATTGACCTTTTCTTCCCCGATCACGTCGCGGCTGCGCAATACGCCGCCCAGGATCTTTAGATGCGTCAGGCGGTTTCCCGCGGCGTCGCGGCTGATCTTGAAGACCCTGGCCGCAAATTCCCCGCCGTACTGCGGCTCCGTCGAAAACTCCGTCAGAGCCCGCAAAAGGAGTTCGATCCCTTCCATCTTCAGCGCCGAGCCGAAGAATACGGGAAAGAGTCTGCGCCGCTCCACAAGCCCGGCAATGCAGGCACTGTCAATGCGCGCTTCTCCTCCCAGATAAGCTTCCATCAGGCTCTCATCGCAGAGCGCGACCGCTTCCTCATCTTCTTCCGACAGCCCCGAAAAAGCCCTCGAAAGATCCAGGCAGTTTGCGTGGAGGCGCTTCTGAAGTTCCGCAAGCACCTTTTCTCCATCCGCTCCCGGCTGGTCCATCTTGTTCACAAAGATCATCACCGGGATCCCATACTGCTGCAGCAGGGACCAGAGGGTCAGCGTATGTCCTTTCACGCCGTCGGCCGCGCTCACGAGAAGGATGCACAGATCCAGTACCTGCAGCACGCTTTCCGCCTCTGCCGAAAAATCCACGTGTCCCGGCGTATCCAGAAGGGTGATCCCGATATCTCCGTAACTGAGCTCCGCCTGCTTGGAATAGATCGTGATACCACGCTCGCGCTCCTGCACATCCGTATCCAGAAAACTGTCCCGGGTATCGACCCGCCCCGCTTTCCGCAAAACCCCTGCCTTATACAGCAATGCTTCGGTCAGCGTTGTTTTCCCGGCATCCACATGCGCGAGTATGCCCAGATTGATATGTTTCACCGTTTCTCCCATTCACGATCCCCGCCGGAACGATGCTCCGTCCCTGATACGATCCTGCCACCGTACGCCCGGCCTCTCCATGTGACAGATGATAAACCTTCCGTATGGGCCAGTCAAGCCGCGGAAAGCCTCCGGCTGCCGGTGCTTCCCTTTCTACGGCTCCGTGATCCGTCCTTCCGCAGCCAGCTGCTCAAGCAGCGCCGTGCAGCCCTCGATCACGTCCCGGTAAGTTTCATCAAAACGTCCGGTATACCAGGGATCGGCGATGCTCCTTCCGGGCCGGCCGGTATAGTCCAGCAGCAGCCGGATCTTTCCTTCGGTATCCGGGCCGGTGATCCGCATCGTATTCCTGATGTTTGCGCTGTCCGCGCAAAGGATCAGATCATAGTGCGCGTAATCGGCGCGGGTCACCTGCCTCGCCCGCTTATTGCTGAAGTTTGTGTAAGCGGTCTTTCCGATGCCGTGTTCCCGGAGCACCTTCTGCGCCGGCGGGTAAACAGGATTGCCCACGCCGGCCCAGATCTCCTCCGTGCTTGTCGCCGCCGACGCGATCTCAAACTGATCCTTTATCCCCCGTTTCTCCACCATATCCTTCAACACAAATTCCGAGATCGGCGAACGGCAGATATTGCCGTGGCAGATGAATAATACTTTTATCATAATGTTTTTCTGCTCCTGACTTGCTTATTTTTTTAGAGTTTTCAGACCTGTTTTTAAGGTGCAAACGAGGTGCAAGTTCATGTGTGCC